>NZ_JAKJSW010000032.1:0-35649 GCF_050337375.1 Vibrio makurazakiensis
TTTCTCTTTTGT
Organism: Vibrio makurazakiensis; assembly: GCF_050337375.1. Lineage (NCBI taxonomy): Bacteria > Pseudomonadati > Pseudomonadota > Gammaproteobacteria > Vibrionales > Vibrionaceae > Vibrio > Vibrio makurazakiensis. The sequence goes on from NZ_JAKJSW010000032.1 coordinate 13, forward strand.
TTCGGGTGCCATGTTTCACTTTGATCCGAGTTCATCAGGTCAAATGATTCACTTCTATAAAAATGTTTCAGTCGCAGGAGGGTATCTCGCATTAGCGGTGCTTGGCGCTGGGACGGTTAGTGTTGATTATTGGCTGTTTAATAAATGGAACAAAGAGGCGAAGCGGTCAAGCCTAATGGCTCTTGTTCGTTAGGGTTATAATCGTAACGAATTGAATTTGCTATCAATAAAAAACCGAAGTCACTGACTTCGGTTTTTTCCTATTCGTAGAGTGTTGTTACTTTTCGTTGAGTTAAGCTTGCATCATTTCATCGCTGAAGAGTTTGGCACTGCCAATCCCGTTGATAGCACAGCTCTCATCAATGTCAGAAACATCGCCACTGACTCCAATTGCCCCTAGTACTGTTTTATGTTCGTCACGGATCAATAAGCCACCAGGAACGGGAACCATATTACCGTTAGCGAGAACATTAACAGCGGAGATAAACGCTGGGCGGGTATCCGCATCTTGCGCCAGTTTTCTTGAGGAACAGCCGAGTGCGAGTGCTCCCCAAGCTTTGGCTATCGCAATGTCTGGTCGCATCATGCTAGAGCCGTCTTGACGTTGCAAAGATATGAGCTTACCACCGCTGTCTAAGACGGCAACCGTCAAAGGTTCWGTGCGGATCTCGTTCCCTGCTTTAAAGGTTCCATCAATGATGGTTAACGCTTGTTGTAGAGTCAAACTTCCCATGTTATCTCCTAGTTTTTCAAGGGGCATCTTTCTGAATCGAGTCTAACTTGATTCTTGTAATAGCCCGTAGCTTGGTAAAGTTAGGAAGGCAGCAAACTCTTTCGCGGTAGATAATTCATAGAACAGATCGGCTGTTTCTTTGAATCGTCCAGCTGCGTATCGAGTGTCACCGACTTCAAGTTTAATAGTGTCGAGTTCTTGGTATAACCAAGAGTGGAATAATTCAGAGGTGAATTCTTGGCCGTCATCTAAGCTCACGCCGTGATGGATCCATTGCCAAATGTTGGCACGTGAGATCTCTGCCGTAGCAGCATCTTCCATCAACCCATAAATTGGGACACAGCCGTAGCCTTGAATCCACGCCTCAATGTAATAAAGCGCAATACGAATATTTTTACGTACACCCGCTTCATCACGTGTGCCTTCACACGGCTTAAGCAGTAGATCAGCGTTAATCGTGTGCGTTGGACTTTGGTAATCCAGCTGATTCACTTTGCCATCAAGGTGCTTATCAAAAACAGACATTGCTAGGTCAACTAAAGCAGGGTGTGCAACCCAAGTACCGTCGTGTCCGTTTTGTGATTCGCGGTGTTTATCTTCAATTACCTTGGCTGTTACTCGTTCCATTTCAGCAGGATCTTTTGCTGGAATGAACGCTGACATGCCACCCATAGCTAATGCGCCACGAGCATGACAAGTGCGGACTAACAGTTGGCTGTAAGCATTAAGGAAGTCCTGATCCATCCCAATACCGTGACGGTCAGGTAGGATGCGGTCTTTATGATTTTTCAGCGTTTTAATGTAGCTGAAGATGTAGTCCCAACGGCCACAGTTCATTGCCACAATATGGTCACGCATTGCATACAGCATTTCTTCCATTTGGAAAACAGCTGGCAAAGTTTCAATGAGAACGGTTGCACGAATAGTGCCGCGTGCCGCTTTAAAATAGTCTTCAGCGAAAGTGAATACGTCGTTCCACCACTGTGCTTCTTCCATACTTTCCAATTTCGGAATGTAGTAATAAACGCCCAGCCCTTTCTCTGCTCGCGTTTGATAGTTGTGGAAGAAGTACAAGGCAAAATCCATTAAACAACCCGCAATAGGTTGTCCATTAAATTGAATCGATTGCTCAGGCAGGTGCAGGCCGCGTGGTCGAGCGATCAAAAGAGATGGGTTCTCACTCAGTGAGTATTGCTTACCTTTCTTTTCATCAAAATAGCTAATCGTGCCCGCGTTTGCGTCACGTAGGTTAATTTGACCATCGACCATATTCGCCCATGTCGGCGAAGACGCATCTTCAAAGCAGCACATAAATACTTTAGCGCCTGAATTCAATGCGTTGATCACCATTTTACGTTCGATAGGGCCGGTAATTTCTACACGTCTATCTAATAGCTCTGGCGGTGGTGTTGCCACTTTCCAGCTTTTGTCTTGGCGAATTGCCAATGTATCTTCGCGGAAGTTCGGCAGTAATCCATTGTCGAACTGAACTTGCTTCGAATCGCGTTCACTTAGCAGAGCGTTACGGCGATCTCCGAACTTGTTAACAATGGCCTCTAAGAAGGTTAGTGCGTCTTTGGACAGAATCTTTTTGTACTCGGGCTTGTCCATGTTACCGAGCACCTGAATACAAAGTGACTCTTCTCTTTCCTTTACGTCATTCAAAATCATTGCCTGTCTCCTTTAAACAATATCATTCGATTTTGTGTACAAAACATTATTTTTAAAATACTTATATGGCAAAAGCTGTAAACAATCAAAGAGTATTTAACATTTATTTATCATTTTGTTTTTCTCAAATTTATTTTTACGTAAAGATATTTTATATAAAGTAATGAAAACTAAGCTTTTAGGGGTTAGTGACCACTTAATAAAGGCTCTTTTGTAAATAAAATGTTTCATTTAGGGGTTGCGAAATACTGAGGATGATTCATAGTACACAAAAGCGAATTAAATTGTATACAATCGGAACTGGAGGTTCGAATGGCAAGAATGAAAGCAATTGAAGCAGCAGTTGAAGTGCTTAAGCGTGAAGGAGTGGACATCGCATTTGGTGTACCTGGCGCAGCAATCAACCCTATGTATGCGGCAATGAAAAAGCTTGGTGGTATCGACCATGTATTAGCACGTCACGTTGAAGGTGCTTCCCATATGGCAGAGGGTTATACCCGTACTAACCAAGATAATATTGGCGTTTGTATTGGTACATCTGGCCCAGCTGGTACAGATATGATCACTGGTCTTTATTCTGCGTCAGCAGACTCGATTCCAATTCTTTGTATTACAGGTCAAGCACCGCGTGCTCGTATTCATAAAGAAGATTTCCAAGCGGTAGATATTGAAAGCATTGCTAAACCAGTGACTAAGTGGGCGACCACTGTACTGGAACCCGCTCAAGTGCCACGCGCATTCCAAAAAGCATTTCACTTAATGCGTTCTGGTCGCCCGGGTCCAATACTGATTGACCTACCTATCGACGTTCAGCTAGCTGAAATCGAATTTGATATTGATACATACCAACCGCTAGAACCGTACAAGCCACAAGCAACTCGTGAGCAAGTAGAGAAAGCGATGGCGATGATGGCGGAATCGGCTAACCCACTGATAGTTTCTGGTGGTGGTGTTATCAATGCTGGTGCGTCTGACTTATTGCAACAATTTGCGGAAATCACAGGTGTTCCTGTTATTCCTACGCTAATGGGTTGGGGCACAATCCCAGATGACCATGAGCTGATGGCTGGTATGGTGGGTCTACAAACTTCTCACCGTTACGGTAACGAAACTATGCTGAGTTCGGATTTCGTATTCGGTGTGGGTAACCGCTGGGCAAACCGTCACACAGGCTCTGTTGATGTTTATACCGAAGGTCGTAAGTTCGTTCACGTTGATATTGAACCAACACAAATTGGTCGTGTGTTCTGTCCAGATCTAGGCATTGTTTCTGATGCAAAATCTGCACTTGAGCTAATGATTGAAGTTGCGAAAGAGTGGCGTGCCGCTGGCAAACTTCCTGACCGTAGCAAGTGGGTTAGTGAGTGTCAGGAGCGTAAAGCGACGATGCTGCGTAAAACCAACTTCGAAGAAGCACCTATGAAACCAATGCGTGTTTATGAAGAAATGAACAAAGCGTTTGGTCGCGATACTTGTTACGTAAGTACGATTGGCTTGTCGCAAATTGCCGCAGCTCAATTCCTACACGTTTACAAACCTCGTCATTGGATCAACTGTGGCCAAGCTGGTCCTCTTGGTTGGACAACACCTGCCGCATTAGGTGTAAGAGCTGCTGATCCAAAGCGTGACATTGTTGCTATCTCTGGTGATTACGATTTCCAATTTATGATCGAAGAACTGGCTGTAGGTGCGCAATTTAACCTGCCTTACATCCACGTTCTTGTGAACAACTCGTACCTTGGTTTGATCCGTCAGGCTCAACGTCAGTTCGACATTGATTACTGTGTACAGCTTGCGTTTGATAACCAGAACGCGCCAGAGCTTGAAGGTTACGGTGTTGACCACGTAGCGGTTGTTGAAGGTCTTGGTTGTAAAGCAATCCGTGTTCGTGAACCGGACCAAATTGCCGCAGCTTTTGAACAAGCGAAAGAGTTGATGAACAAGCACCAAGTTCCTGTAGTAGTAGAACTGATTCTTGAACGAGTTACGAACATTGCTATGGGGGTGGAAATTAATGCCATCAACGAATTTGAACCGCTTGCCGAAAGTCGCGCCGATGCCCCGACAGCGCTTGCGCACAAGTAGCTTTGTTTCGGTTGAGCCTCGTGGGGGCTCAACCAAACAAGTGAAAAGTAAAGAGTCAAAATCCAACAGTGGTTCGCGTGATATGAGCCACTATTGGAAAAAGTTTGGACTTGCTATAGCGCGGATTAAGAAAGCGAAACGTAGCGGGTTGTTTGGAAAAGAAGGTTAAAAAGTAAGGACAGAGTAATGGCAAAATTTGCAGCAAACTTGTCAATGTTATTCACAGAAATCGATTTTATGGATCGATTTGAAGCCGCAGCAGAAGCTGGCTTCCAAGGTGTTGAATACCTTTTCCCTTATGCATTTGATGCACAAGCAATTAAAGAAAAACTGGTCGCGAACAACCTAGAACAAGTGTTGTTTAACCTACCAGCCGGTGATTGGGATGCTGGTGACCGCGGTATCGCGGTTGACCCTTCTCGTGTCGAAGAGTTTCAAGCGGGTGTTCCGAAGGCCATTSCATACGCAAAAGCATTAGGTTGTACGCAAGTGAACTGTTTAGCGGGTATAACACCAGAAGGTGTTACTCAGCAAGATGCTCAAGCAACATTTGTCATCAACCTTCATTACGCGGCAAACGCACTTGCTGCAGAAGGAATTCACTTGGTTATTGAAGCGATCAATACACGCGATATTCCAGGCTTCTTCTTAAACACTACTGAGCAAGCGAAAGCGGTGATTAAAGAAGTCGGCAGTGACAATTTGTCTATTCAATATGACATTTACCACATGCAAATTATGGAAGGCGACCTCGCTCTAACTATGCAAAACAACATTAAACAAATCGCCCACGTTCAACTCGCAGATAACCCAGGTCGTCATGAACCAGGAACTGGCGAAATTAATTATCCGTTTGTATTAAAACACCTCGACGACATTGGTTACCAAGGTTGGGTAGGCTGTGAATACAAACCAGAAACAACAACGTTAGAAGGCCTAGGTTGGCTTAACCAGTACCGCTAAATGCGACTGGCAATCACTCAGTAAGTTAAGGAGAACACAATGTCTAAAATTGCATTTATTGGTACTGGCATCATGGGCAAGCCAATGGCTGAGAATCTTCAAAAAGCAGGGCACCAGCTGATCTTTTCAGATCACTTCAACCCAGCACCTGAAGATCTAGTGGCTGCAGGCGCAACAGTATGTTCATCGCCAGCTCAAGCAACAGAACAAGCAGATGTCATCATCCTTATGGTGCCTAACACACCACAGGTTGAAGATGTGCTATTTGGTGAAAATGGTGTTGAACAAGGCCTAATCGCTGGTGGCGCTGCAGGTAAATTGGTTATTGATATGAGTTCAATCTCTCCTATCGCAACCAAAGCCATTGCTGCACGCGTAAATGAAGGTGGCGCTTCATACCTAGATGCTCCTGTATCTGGTGGTGAAGTTGGCGCAGTTAACGCAACACTAACTATCATGGTTGGTGGCGAGCAAGAAGCGTTCGATAAAGCACGCCCATTGTTCGACATTATGGGTAAAAACATCACGCTTGTTGGCGAAAACGGTGCAGGTCAAACTTGTAAAGTAGCGAACCAAATCATTGTTGCTCTTAACATTGAAGCGGTATCTGAAGCTCTTGTTTTTGCTTCGAAGGCAGGTGCTGATCCAGCACGTGTTCGTCAGGCGCTACTTGGTGGTTTTGCTAATTCGAAAATTCTTGAAGTGCATGGTGAGCGTATGGTTGAAGGCACATTCGACCCTGGTTTCCGTATCTCTCTACACCAGAAAGATCTAAATCTAGCACTGACTGGCGCACAAGAACTTGGCGTAGCACTACCTAACACGGCTAATGCACAGGAACTATTTGAAGAATGTGCGGCTATGGGCGGCGAAGGCTGGGATCACTCAGCGCTAATCCAAGCTATTGAAAAACGTTCTGATCACTCAATTCGTTAATATTGATTGACGCTTTCTTCACTTTCGCTAGGGCTGATGGAGGTGGAGAAAGTCAAAGAATTGCAACACCCGATAGTTTTGTTTGGGGATAGACAAAACCATTGGCCAAGCTACAAACGATCAATCATCAAACGATACCTCTGCGTTTGACCGGTCGAAAGTTTCATAAAGTTTGTTTATAAAATCGCGTAGTTTCGTCTCCTTTTATACGCGTTCCCAGTACAAGGCTAGGAGTTGAAGTTGACCCTTTCCAACTTATCTTAGCAGGCACTCTAAAGCCTTGTATTGGGACTCTTTTTTTAATCTTTCTGTCAACTAAGGAGTAGCTGATGGACCTTGATGCTAAACAATTTTTGCACACCCTTTTCTCTAGCGCAGTCAATGAAGCATTGCCTAAAAACCACATCGAACCGTTTCTACCAAAAGACATTTATTACCGTTCGGCTAACCAAGGTGGCCGTACTGTTGTTATTGGAGCAGGGAAAGCAGCAGCGTCAATGGCAGCAGAACTTGAAGCGGTCTGGCAGAAGAATAAAGGTGCGGATCTCGCGGTCGGTGATTTAGAAGGCCTCGTCGTAACGCGTTATGAGCATACTGCACCTTGTGAGTTTATCGAAGTGATTGAAGCCGCTCATCCAGTGCCAGACGCAATGGGTTTAGAAGTGGGACAACGAATTCTAGACTTGGTCACTGGCTTAGGTGCAGATGATACGGTTATTTGTTTACTGTCGGGTGGAGGCTCTGCGTTATTGAGCCTACCTGGCGGTGACATTACTTTGCAAGAGAAGCAAGCGATCAACAAAGCGCTACTTAAATCTGGCGCAGCCATTGATGAAATGAACTGCGTTCGTAAGCATCTATCGGCTATCAAAGGTGGCCGTTTGGCGAAAGCCGCATACCCAGCTAACATTTTGTCACTGGCTATTTCTGATGTTCCTGGCGATGAAATTAGCGTTATTGCTTCTGGCCCAACCGTTCCTGATAGCACTACTCGCTTTGACGCTTTAGCGATTTTAGAGCGATACGAAATCGAAATTCCGACTTCGGCATTTAACTGGTTAAACAATCCGTTGTCTGAAACCGTGAAGCCGGAAGATGAATGCTGGAAAAACAGCTCGCACCACATTATAGCAACGCCACAATCAGCGTTAGAGTCGGCTGCTGCCGAGTCAGAAGGCCTAGGTATTCCAGCTTACATTCTGAGTGATTGTATTGAAGGTGAAGCCCGCGATGTAGCAAAAGTTCATGCTGCATTAGCTAAACAGATTGCCGATAAAGCACAACCGTTTGAAACGCCGTGTGTACTACTGTCTGGTGGTGAAACAACAGTTACAGTGAAAGGCAGTGGCCGTGGAGGTCGTAACTGCGAATTCCTATTAAGTTTATATAACGAGCTTAAAGGTCATGAAAAAATATACGCACTGGCGGCAGATACCGATGGTATCGATGGGGTTGAAGACAATGCTGGTGCATGGATCACGCCTGAAACGTGGTTAGAAGGAAATCGACAGTCGCTAAAAGCGATAGATTACCTTGATGATAACAATAGCTATGACTTCTTTAAGAAGACAGGCGTGTTGCTAACGACTGGACCTACGTTAACTAACGTAAACGACCTTCGAGCCATATTAATTATGTAACGTTTATCGTCGTCACCTCATGAGTAGGTGGCGTATTAAGTTCGGTAATGGCTGTCTGTGTATTCTCGTGCAGGCAGCCATTTTTTTTGCTATCAGCGTGTTTTTTAACATAATTGTAACCAAGCAGGCAGTTACGCACATTGCCTGTCATATATGCTGGACTAATGAAGCACGTTGATTACTATGGCTTATGGAATAAGTGGTAAAGGACGAAGTATGTCTAGGATCAGACAAAAGAATCAGGATTTGATCATTGAAGTTGCTTGTGAACAGTTTGCGACTCATGGTTATGCTGCGACGAAAATGGTGGATATAGCGAAAGCCGCCGATATTCCCAAACCTAATGTATTTTATTATTTCAGTTCAAAAGATAAACTGTATAACGCGGTTCTAGAAACGGTGACCCAACCATTACTAGAGGCTTCTCTTCCTATAGAAGAGCTCGATAATCCAGTTGAAGCTTTATCTCAATATATTCAAACCAAACTCATGATATCTCGTGATCACCCTTATGCGTCGAAAGTGTTTGCCAATGAAGTGATGTCAGGCGCTAAAGTTCTTCCAAAAGAGATTGGAGATGAACTGCATAAACAATCTCAAATGATCATTGATAAGTTCGCTACCTGGTCTGCGCAAGGGCTAATGGATGACGTTCCTGCTCATCATTTGATGTTTACAATTTGGGCGGCAACACAAACATACGCCGATTTTGGTTGGCAGATTTGTAGTGTGATGAAGAAAGAGAATTTGGACGAGCAAGATTACGAAGAAGCAGCACGTTTTATTACACAGCTTGTTATTAAAGGTTGTGGCGTGAAGAGCTAATATCTTGTTGATTAAACATAAGAAAGGCCAGTATAGAGTAAACCTCTTACTGGCCTTTTTAATATACGTACCAGCTAGTTAACTAGTATCCGCAGCTGCGTCCATTAGGTATCCCGCTCCCTAAGAATTCTACTCGAATTTGCTCAATATCTTGTAGATACTGGTTGTTTATCGAATTGTCGTTATCAAAATTATTTAGCGTGATATTCCAAGCACTGAACGGTGTCGGTTGGAAGTACGCGTACTCGAACTTATTGGCGAGTGCTCCATCAGTAATGATGCTGACATCGTTGGTCGTTGGGTCGTCTAAGCGGTAGTAAAATGCGCGAGATAACGGATTAGAGCTGAACTGGAACGTTTCACCTGCGTATCTATCTTGATAGTTGCCAGCACTCGATATTCGCATGTTGAGCTGCTTACCGTAAGGCAAGTTCTCCCCTTCGAGGTAGACCCGAATCGTGGATAGTCTGACTCGGTCAAAGGAGCAAAACTGTGCCTGCTCTAAAGGAATTGCAAAGTTGAATTGGCCAGTTTCTAGCAAACTCACAAGTTGCTCTTCACCAGAAATAACATAGTTATCTATAGTGAAGTCTTGTGGGGCAGGGTGGAAAGAAGATAACGCATTGACGTATTCATTTTCGATAGAAGCTAAATCAAACTTATAATCGAGGTAACTTTTGTCGAGTGACGGCGTTAGCTCACTCGATTTTAGCGACCAGTATTCATACGCTTGAACGTAATTGGAAAGTGCCACATACATTGGGCGTTTGAAGTGCATTAGAATTCGAGACAGCTCGCGCTCGATCTCCGAAAAATCTTCAGAATCTGAGTGGTAGCCGTCAATGGCACCGTTTAGACGCGTTTGCTGGTTTTTGGTGACGTTGTTAGTGAGTAGCATATCAACCAGTTTGGCTTGTTCTTGTGCAAAGTTGAGTTGAGTGGTGTTAATACTTTTCCCAAGTAGAATCTGTTTTTCCAATTCCAACAAATAATTGCGTGCGCCTTTGATGCCTAAGCTGTCGGCATACCTTAGGTTACTACGAACCTCGGTCAGCATTAGATCCCATGCTAAATTACTTTCATTGATGGTAGGAATGTTAAAGTTAAATCCGTCCATTGCTTCTGAGACTTTCTGTTGCTTGATGGTCGATTTTACATCGGCAGTTAATTGAGCGATGCCCGCAATGGTCTTTGTTACGCTGTCGATGACGCCAGTGACTGACTTAATATTGGTCACTAAGTTTTTGGCTTTTTCTAATGCTTCAGGTGTTTTGGCTAATTGGTCGGTTAAGTCATTAACCCCGGATAGGTTCCCGGTGAATACGCCACTGACAGCGCTACCGATTTCAGCGATGGCTTTGAATATTGCAAGCGCCGCATTAAGTTGCTGCTGAGTTTTCCAGTTTTCGACACCAACCAAATAAGTGGTTCTTGCACTGAGTGTCACCAATTCTTGAGCTTTATACTGACTATCAATTTCAGTCAGGCTATCGCCAATTTTGTCTATGTTCCCTTCTGTTTGCTTGATGATAGATTGCTGAGCATTGAGTACGTCTACAATGTTGGCAAGTGCTAACTTAGCGGACTCGACCTTGTCTGTAATGACAGTGTTTCTATCGGTAACGATATCCCATTGGCTTTGATACGCGACCATCGCATCAAGATAAGCGGCATATTTGCCTTGATACAGTGACTTATCGAGATAAGGGACATAGTGGTTTTCTGTGGTATTGAATTTAATGAACTGTTTAAATGCGACTGTTTGTAGGTACAGATCAGACAGTAAAGCATCTTCTTCGACCATTGATCCAGCAAAGCGCATGTTCTTTTCAATCCAGTCAATGAGCTGAAGGCTGACTTCTGGCTGAGTATCAAAGAGGCTAGCAGCCATATCAAAACTACGGTTCAATATGTCCGAAAATGGCTCGCTTGCTAACTTCATTTGGCCTGCGATATTGCCATTGATATCTGATTTTCGATAACGCTCGCCGGCTAATACGACGGAAGTGCCATTTGTGTCACCGCCGGTTAAAGACTCTCTAGAAACAGAACCATCAGATTGGAAGGCCAATACGTTAATTGGGCTTTCTATTTCATCGGCAATCACGGTGACAGATGCAGCAGAGCCTTGTTGGCCAAGCACGAAGGTTGGTGTCCCTGCCCCGACAATTTTCCGAGCAAAGATAAGAATATTCTGGTTGTTGACCACTAGGTTAAAGTTTTCAGATACCTCGATCGTATCGGCAAAGATGACCACTTTGGTTGGTTTAGTGACGTAAAGGTTTTGCTTTGCAATCCAATCGTTAAGGTTAATGTGTAAGTCAGATGTGGCGCGAGAAACCACACCCACGTCGTTATACGCATCAGTTTGCCAACTTGGATATTCAATATTGTTAGGCAAGTTGTTTAGTTCTAGCCAATCACTGGAATAAGCGTATGGAGATAATGAGAGTGAAATAATGACTGGAAGTAATCTCATATAAAGTTCCTTGTTATAGCCCCTTAATTGTAATGTTAATTAAGGAAACGCTAAATTTTGGGTAGCCGAAACCACCACCTTAGTTTTGAACTAAGGTGAGGGTTTTAGGAGGTACTAATTAGATATATTTGGAGTTAAGAAAAGTTATTCCATTTCTTGGATATACGCGTTATTAGCAAATGCTTTTGCTTTTTCGCTGATATCATTCCAATTCATCTCTGCAATGGCGGTATTAGCAAGTGCACCCGCAGCACCTAGTAACGCGTCATCTTTTAAGATCTCGGTATTTGTTTCTGCTTCATCTAGTGCCGCAATTAACGAAGTGAAATCAGCATTCATCTTCTGCCAATTTAATTTAAGGTTATTAATATGTGGAATGGAATTTTCAATTTTAGTAGAAATAACGTCGATGCTTTCTGAAGAACGATGGTAAGAGTTATAGATCTTTTGTGTGTATGTAAGCTGGCTCTGAAGATCTTTGACTTCGTTTTGTAGTTCATTACGAAGCTTACGCGCTTTCTCTGCTTTATCTCCATAAACGCCCATAATCGGTACCGCAACCATAGGGAACCAAGCGTAGGTTACGGCCGTAGCGGCAACCGTAACGTAGTGATTATAGTCATCATTTAGCTGTTTGATACGGGCATTAATGTCATTCACTTGTTGCTGAAGGGCACTGCCGTCATCGCTTAAATATCCGTTATGAGTGCCTTCTAATACATCAAGCTGAATTTTTTGTGTATCCAGTTTTGCGGAGAACTCTAGTAGATTATCGCCAACGATTGAAACTTCATTTTGATAGCGGGTTGAAAAGTTTTGTAGGCTTTTAAGGTAAGCAATTGCTAGTTTTCGATTGCGTTCAACGGCTGCAATATCGTCAGGCAATGGAGAGAAAGCTTTACTCAGCATCTCATTTAACGCATTGCTAAGTGGCTGAATCATGTAATCTTTGATCTGTGTGTAGTTGGCCAAACTTAGCGACAAATTTACGATGCTAGGGTACAGATCTTTCTTCCAGTAAAAGGCATTGTCGTGAATCTTAGAGTATTGCTCAACTAAAGCTTGGAAGTTAGAAAAGGGAATATCGTTGGGAATACTTAGTGTAGATTTCATGCTGGCTTCAGTGGTCGGTAAAGCCAAAGCGCCCTCTACATAGGCTTGGATTTGAAACCACTCTTTCTGATTTAAGATAAAATCATCGGTTTCTAAGTCAATAAATGCACCATTTTCACCCATGATGGTTTGATAGGTAACGGGTGATATTTGTTGTTGGGTAGAAGAAGAATCATTGATACCTAAAGGGGATTCAACAGCGACTGCAGAAACTGAAGTCAAGCTTAGGAATATAGCAGATAAAGTAAGTGCCTGTTTGATTTTTTTCATTGGTTAGCCTTTCTATATTTTTATTTTAAGCTTTTTTAGTTAAAAAGATCCCCTACCAGTAAACTGGCATAGTTAATAATTATGAGGATTCTTTGAATAGCTTTTATTAATATTATTTGTGTGGTTATTGTTAGTTAAAAGTTTTCCTTTTTAATATGTATTTTGATAGTTATTGGATTTGGTCAATTTATAGTAACTTTATAAAATAAAGCTTTAACCTGATCACATATTTATGAGTGGATTGGTTGTTTGTTGATCTATTAAATTTAGTAATGTTTAAATTAGTATTTGGTTATTTTTATACAGAGTAGAAAAGTAAAGGGATGGGTGGTTTTTATTCTATGCAATTGATTTTCAATTGATAAAACCATTAATAGATGTGACTTTCGACTTTTAACTAAAAATGTTGAAAACTATATTAATAATGGATGGTAAACATGCGTTTAAAATTTGAGCTGTGCCAAAGTTTATTGAATATTTATTTATAAGAGATCGCTAAAGCGAGTTGGTAATAAGTTTACCTGCTGGCATCTATCCGTTCGGCGTGTTTGTGTTCGCTTCCTTTATTGAGGCTCTATTTGAACGAGTTGTTATCTGAACTGAAGTGTTATTTGATTTACTTGGGGCGAACGTAGTGGTGGAGTGATTGACGGTGGGTGAGAACTGATGGAGTAGGTAGCATTTAGAGGCTTAATAAAGCCCCTAAATGCATAGTATTATCGCTATGTGTGGCTGACTAATTTACGGTTGTTAAACGCGTAAATTGATAGTCAAAGCGAACATTAAAGCTTAAAGCGAGAAATTTCATTGTGTAGCTGCTCTGAATAATCAGAAAGAAGCTTCGCTTGCTGTGATGCTCCTTCTGCCTCTGCCGCTAATTCAACAGATACATCATTCACTGCATGTGTATTACGAGTGATTTCAGCAGTCACGAGAGACTGCTCTTCGGCTGCGGCTGCTATCTGAATTGACATGTCATTAATGTTCTTCACTGAGTCCATGATTGAACCCAAGCTACGTGATGCAGTTTCTGCATCTTCTACAGACTGTTGTGCACCCAGCTGGCTCTGATTCATGTTCGACACTGCGATTTTTGTCGCGGCTTGTAGCGCTTCAATCATTTTGTGGATTTCGTCGGTTGAGTTGTGCGTACGCTGGCTAAGAACTCTTACTTCGTCAGCAACTACAGCAAAACCTCGTCCTTGTTCACCTGCACGGGCCGCTTCAATGGCTGCATTTAATGCCAATAAGTTAGTTTGCTCGGCAATGCCTTGGATAGCAGACAAAATGCTACTGATATTTTCAGCGTGAGTTTCTAGCTCTTTGATCACATCAGTGGACTGCTGTACGTTGCTGGCTAAAGTCAAAATTGATTGCTGGCTCAATTTTACTTCTTCTGCACCTTTAAGCGAGATAGCAACTGCGCTGTCACCTTCTTTGGCTGTGTTCTCAGCATTCTGTGCAATTTCGTGAGTCGCGCTCGACATTTCTGTTACTGCAGTCGCTACCATAGTCACTTCAGCCTGTTGTTGGCTGATTTTTTCACTTCGTGATTTAGCGTGGCAGGCTGTTTCATCAGCTTGCTCTTTAAGCTTGGTTGCCAAGGAGTGAATGTTACTCATCATGCCATGCATGTTTTTGACGAAGATATTAAAGTTGTTCGCTAGCTTTCCAATATCGTCTTTTGAACTGACTTCGATAGAACCAGTCAAGTCGCCGTGGCCTGAAGCTATTTCTTCTAAAGCTGCTGAAACTTGATAGAAATTTCTTAGCAAGTAATTGATGAAGTAAGCGATAAGAATGACGAGAACAACCGTTAGTATTGAACCAATCGAAATTAATTGAGTTAGAAGCGTTGAGTGAAGTTTTTCTTCTGTTTCTCGGTCCATTTCAATAGCAAAAATCCAATCTGAATTTGGAATATTTGCAAAGTAGACCAATTTTTCTTTCTTGTTTCGAGTAACAATTTCAATGCTTTGAGAGCTAATTGCAGTATTCACATCGTACATAGACAGATCAGGCGTGATACTGATAAATGACTGTAAATTCAGTGAAGAGTTAGGGTGCGCTAGAATCGCCCCTTTATCATCAATCAACATCGCAAATGCGTTATCACCAATAGGATAGCTATTGATGGTTGCTTGAAGAGTCGCTAAAGAAATATCTGCGCCGATCACAGCAACAACTTGCCCTTGTAAGGTAACTGGAGCAGAAATCGTGACCATTAAAGTACCATTCTCTGTGCCAGTATATGGCTTAGAGACAGTCACTTTGCGCGTATTTAGGGCTGATTGATACCATTCTTTCGAACGTGCATCGTAGTTTGCTAGCTTACCGTTACGCCCGCTAATAAAGAGACTACCGTCAGGAAGTGCGTAGTAAGCATCTAAGAAGTTACTGCTTCTTTTCGCTTGCGCAACTTGATCAGAAAGTTGTGATAAATCATTGATATGGCTTGCGGCTACGAGGTTGTCTTTGTAACCCGTTAACCAATTGCTGATCGCTGAAGTTGCGATTTCACTAGCGCCTAGCGTTCGGCTGTAAATGCCTTCACGGGTTTGCTGCCAAAGTTTGTCTGAGGCAAACCATGTAAGGGCGGTTGATACAACAATGATGGAAATAAGCACTGACGTGATTATTTTTGATCTCAAGGTTAATTGGCTAAAAAACTGCTTCATATTTACCTGCAATAAAAGGGCGGTCACTTTCTGGGCGCGGAATCGTATATCAATTGTTCAGTAATGCAAAATATTTCAAGTTTTGAATTTTTAGTGACCAAAGTCACATTTATTTCCGTTCTGTTAACAATTTGACTTAAATTTCGAGTGAAGTTGAAATTTTCAGTGTAAACATCTGTGGTTCAATTTTTTGTGAAAATAGAAAAGGCCTGCTGATGCAGGCCTTAATGAGGGTAGTCGAGTTGATGGGAGTCAATATTTAGTTATTCATTGCCAACTTACCGAGCTTCATAGCTGCGGCGTGGTGGCGGTGCATGAGTTGTTCCATATCCACACCGATAACGGCGCCATCATTTACTCTCCATTTGCCAGCTACCATGACTTTGTCTGCTTGCTGTGCTCCGCATAGTAACAGTGCTGCGAGTGGGTCATGACTACCAGAGAAGCGGATATCATCAAGCTTAAACATAGCAAGATCGGCCTGTTTACCTACTGCTAGCGTTCCTATATCGGTTCTGCCCATAGCACGAGCAGACCCTGAGGTTGCCCAGCGCAGTGCATCGAAGTGAGATACGTTAGCCGAACCGTATTGCAGCCTTTGTAMATACATAGCCATACGGACTTCAGCAATCATGTTCGACCCATCGTTAGAGGCTGAACCATCGACACCTAGCCCCACTTTTACGCCAGCTGCTTCAAGATCGTTGTTTTTACAAATACCAGATGCAAGCATCATGTTTGAAGTCGGGCAATGGCTAATCCCGATACCAGCTTTACCTAAACGCTTAATTTCTTCTGGGTTAAAGTGAATACCATGTGCGAGCCAGGTTCGGTCGTTCAACCAACCCACATCTTCTAAGTAATCGACGGGGCGAAGGCCAAACTTCTCGATACAGAAATCTTCCTCGTCTAACGTTTCGCATAAATGGGTATGCATCATGACATTTTCGCGTTCACTGATCTTAGCCGTTTCTTTCATGAGATCGGTCGTTACCGAGAACGGTGAGCAAGGGGCAAGTGCAATTTGAATCATCGCGCCATCGTCTCTCTGATGATAATCACGAATTAAACGTTCGCTATCATCAATGATCGCTTGTTCTGTTTGAATAGTGTGTCTTGRCGGTAGTCCACCCTCATCTTCCCCTAAGCTCATCGAGCCTCGGGTAAAAATAGCTCTAACTCCTAGCTTTTCAGCAGCCTCGACTTGCAAGTCAATAGCATGCTCTAACCCATTCGGTAGCAAGTAATGGTGATCGGAAGCCGTTGTACAGCCAGACATCATCAACTCAACCAGTGCGAGTTCAGTCGCCAGGCTCATCATTTCAGAGTCTAAATTTGCCCAAACCGGATAGAGGCTTTGTAGCCAGTGGAAAAGCTCTTTATTCAGCGCGCCAGGGTAGGCACGAGTTAGAGTTTGATAGAAGTGGTGGTGGGCGTTGATCAAACCCGGAGTCACAACGTGACGAGAGGCGTCGACGCTATAATCTACAGGAGCAGTTGGTTCTTTGTGTTTACCAACAAGTTCAACGATAGTATTACCTTTAATCACAATCCCGCCAGCTGCGTCTGCATTAGTGCCGGTGTAAATTGCGAGAGGATTCTTAATCCAAATTGTTTCCATTCATGGTAGTCCTTAGCCATCTCAGCCTTCTCAGGGAAGAGGGTCTTTATTAGTTTTGATTGATTAATATTGATAAGAACCTGACAGGTTGTTGATTAAATTCAGAACAGCCTGCCAACGTCATTCATCGTACCTACTATTGGGAAGGTTAGTTCGCCTTCGCCTCAGAGATTTCTTTACTTGTTTGCTGCTGTGCCAGAACTTCTTCTTCAGCCTGTTCTTTCATTTCTAGTTCAACTTGTGCTTGGCTTTCCGCTAGCGCTTCTTTTTCTTCAGCCTTTGTAGATTTTGGTAATACAAGGTTGAGTAATACCGTCATGATAGTACCGGTTGTAATTCCAGAGTGAAGGAAGTTAGCTAAGTCATGAGGTAAGTGCTGTAGCAGTCGTGGTTCAAAAGTCACGGCTAATCCAGACGCTAAACCCACACAAATTACCAACGCATTTCGTTTAGTATCGGCTGCTGTGATAAGCATTCGGATACCTGCGTAAGCAATCATGCCAAACATAACAAAACCTACGCCACCAAGAACGGGTTTAGGGATTGTAACGGCAATAGCGGCTAGTTTAGGGAATAGACCACCAAGGATAAGCAAACCACCTGTAGCAGCTACTACGTATCGGCTAGCCACACCTGTAATGCCAACAATACCGACGTTTTGGCTAAACGACGCTAAAGGCATTGCGGTTAAAATGGAAGACAGCGTACTACCTAAACCATCACCTAACAGGCCTCGTTTTAGGTCTTTACCACTGACTTTTGTTTGGCAGTTATTACCTAGCGCCATGAAGTCGCCAGTTGCTTCCGCAATTACCACGATATACACCAAGCTCATGCTAATGATTGCACTGATAGAGAACGTGAAACCATATTTGAAAGGCTCAGGTCCACCTACCCATGCTGCTGAACTGATTTGCTCTAGATTTACCATACCCAGTGAAAGGGCAACAAGGTAACCCCCAGCTAGGCCAATTACGATAGCAGAAGCTGCAACCGCGCCTTTACAGTAAACGGATACTCCAACCACAATACCAAGTGATACAAGGGCTAGAAACAGTTTTGGCAATGTAGCAAACTCTTCACTAACGGCTGGAGAGTCTCCGACCCAGTTCATTGCCACGGGAAGTATGGTTAAACCGATTAAGGTGACAACCACGCCGCTTACTACCGTTGGAAAAAGCTTCCTAACTTTATCCATGTAGAAGCTGGCTGCAATGACAACGAATGAACCAATTAGGGCAGAACCCATAATGGCGCTCACTCCGCCGTCTTTGCCGATAGAAATAGCGACACCTAGAAAGGCAAAGCTGGAACCCATTACAACGGGCAACTTAATACCCACAGGGCCAAAACCTAGACACTGAGCAACAGTGACGATACCAGAGGCGAGAAGGGCTGCATTGATAAGTGAAACAATTTCAGCATTGGGTAGACCAATAGAGGCTCCCACAATAAGAGGTACAGCAACAATACCGCCGATAGAGGCAAGCATATGTTGTAGAGCGAGTAGGAAAGTTAATCCATGTGGTGGTCTTTCATTTAAGGTGTAAAGAAGTTTCATTTGATATTCCTCTGCCTGCGTTCCATGTACAAGCGAATGACGGTCAAATAATGACTTCTACAAACTGCGTAGGGTCATAAAAAAGGTGCACTAAGCCTAGGAAATCCAGTCTCCTGTGTCTTAATACAATTAGCTTTCTTAAATCTTTGGGTACTGCTTAAGGTTTTAGCTTCGGTTTTTGGTTACAGCTTAGGTTTTGAATATTGCTTAATATTGGTGTCAATTTGAGTGGGGTGGTTGGCTCATCACTGAGCCAACCTGTCTTACATTTTTAATGTGTTCTTTGTTGTTATTTAACGCGTTTTAAGCGGGTGTTTGGTTATGTGATTAACCGATGAACACCAATTTCGCTACGAAAATAACCGCTAGTAAGTACATTGAAATAGAGACGTCTTTAGTTTTACCTGTCGCGACTTTAAGTACTGTGTAAGTGATAAAGCCAAGAGCGATACCGTTCGCGATAGAGAAAGTCAGTGGCATCATTAACGCTGTGATAGCGGCAGGAGCACCATTAGTGAAGTCTTTCCAATCGACGTGCTGCATGCTGCTCATCATTACGAAAGCTACGTAAATAAGTGCGCCAGATGTCGCGTAAGCTGGGATCATGCCTGCAAGTGGAGATAGGAAGATTGCYGCTAAGAACAACGCACCTACAACGATAGCTGATAGGCCAGTACGCGCACCTGCTGCAACACCCGCAGCACTTTCAACGTAACTGGTTACTGGTGGACAACCCACACATGCACCAGCGACACTTGAAATACTGTCGGCTTTCAGTGCTTTACTTAGGCCTTCAATTTTACCTGTTTCTGGGTTTGTTAGGTTTGCGCGTTCGGCAACGCCCATCAAAGTACCAGCAGTATCGAACATGTTTACGAAAAGGAACGCCAAGATAACGCTGATCATTGAAACATCAAGTGCACCCATAATATCCATTTTCAGGAAGGTAGGAGCAATACTTGGTGGAGCGGCAAAGAAACCGTTGTAATGAACAAGGCCAAGCATCATACCGATGAGTGTTACGCTAAGAATACCGATCAGTACAGCACCAAAGATCTTACGCTCACTCAATACCGCGATGATAAGGAAAGCGATAGCAGCCAGAAGTGCCTCAGGTTTAGTAAAGTCACCTAGAGAAACCAATGTTGCTGGGTTTTCTACAACGATACCTGCTGTTTTAAGACCAATTAAGCCTAAGAACAAACCAACACCAGCTGTCATTGCATATCGAAGACTCACAGGGATACTTTCAATTATCCACTGACGGACTTTGTAGAAGCTCATTCCGACGAACAATATACCGGAGATGAATACAGCACCGAGTGCCACTTCCCAGCTATAACCCATTTCACTTACTACAGTGAATGAGAAGAAGGCATTCAGTCCCATTCCCGGCGCCAGACCAACCGGCCAGTTAGCGAAAAGACCCATTAACAAACAACCGATTGCAGCACCAATACAGGTTGCGACAAACACAGCGCCAGCATCCATACCGGATGCGGCCATAATTTGTGGGTTGACGAAGATAATGTATGCCATGGTTGCGAACGTAGTTACACCACCAATCAATTCATCTTTGATGCTACTTCCGTGTGCTTTGATCTTAAAAAGCTTTTCTAAAAGCCCTTCATTAGCGTCTTGGTTGAGTATTTCTGTTTTACTCTCACTCATGTCAGCAAGTCCTTTTTGTTGTTTTTCGTTATTGAATACAACTTGATTTCAATGTTAAGTGTCTGAATGTTTAGAAGACTAAGTTAATAATTTCTAAATATTCATATTCTTAATAGCCATATTTCAGGCAAAGCATTCCTAAAGGGGTTATACCTTGTGGTGTAAACCCTAAGAGAAGGAATGCAAAAGTATGTTCGTTAACTGCCTCGGTAAGTTGAGAAACTATAAGGCGAAACGAGTAGCGGTACGTGGTAATGCGCGTCTTGGTCGTTTAAACCGAAACGGATTACAACGTCATCTAAAAATGGTACGTCATCGAGCGTGACACCTTTGCTTTGGTAATACTCCGCCACATGAAAAACCAATTGATATTTGCCAGGACGGAAATCGTTTCCAGCTAATATTGGAGCGTCTGTACGGCCATCAGAGTTGGTGAGTACCGTTGCTAGCTTCTCTACGGATTCCCCATCGACTTTAAAGAGTTCTACTTTGATTTCAGCGCCTGGTAAACCATGCATTGTATCCAAAACGTGTGTTGTTAATCTGCCCATAATTCCTTCTTAGCGTTCTCACGCCCCTCATATTTCCTAGTTTTATTCTGTACACAAAGTTGGGTGTTGTGCTTTGTGTTAATACAACTATGTACGCAATGTATACAATTAGTAAAGCCCTTTGTTATAGAAATGTTAACCTTAAAGTCACATTTTTTATATAAGTGTGCCGTTAACTGCTACTTATGCATCCATGTATGAAGTGCCTAAGTCATTGTTACTTAAGCTTTAGGTCGATAATTTTTAACTTAACTAACAAAATCTTTACATTGAGATAAATAATTGTATACAATAAATGGTACAGGGGCTTAGTTGATGCATTGAAATGCAGAAGCAGTGGAGCCAAAACCTTTTTGTTAGGAGTACTTGGATGAATATGGATTATTCAAGAAACTTAGTCGGGTATGGAGCCAATCCGCCAAACCCTAAATGGCCAGGTAATGCACGTGTCGCTGTCTCTTTCGTATTGAATTACGAAGAAGGGGGAGAGCGTYGTCTGTTACATGGTGATGACGAGTCTGAAGCTTTTCTTTCTGAGATCCCATCTGCGCAACCTATAAAGGGTGAGCGTCATATCAGTATGGAATCTATTTACGAATACGGTAGCCGAGCTGGTGTTTGGCGCATACTTCGATTATTTGATGAATACGAAATCCCGCTAACTGTGTTTGCAGTTGCAATGGCTATTGAGCGCCACCCAGATGTGGCTAAAGCTATGGTCGAAGCTGGGCACGAAATATGTAGTCACGGTTATCGTTGGATCGACTACCAATATATGGATGAGTCGCAAGAACGCGATCATATGACCAAAGCCATTGAGATCATTCAAGAGATCACAGGTCAACGTCCGTTAGGTTGGTATACCGGTCGAACCGGTCCAAATACGCGTCGCCTTGTCGCTGAAGAAGGTGGCTTTATGTATGACTCAGACGCTTATGATGACGATCTTCCGTATTGGCATACAGAAACAGGTCAACCTCAATTGGTGATCCCATACACGTTGGACACCAACGATATGCGTTTTTCAACAGTGCAAGGTTTTAACTCTGGCGAGCAATTTTTCCAGTACCTAAAAGATACGTTCGATACTTTGTATTTAGAAGGTGAAACAGCACCGAAAATGATGTCGGTAGGTTTGCACTGCCGTTTGATTGGTCGTCCGGGGCGTATTGCGGCACTAAGACGTTTCCTTGATTACGTTCAACAACATGAAAGTGTTTGGTTGTGCCGTCGTATCGATATCGCGAAGCACTGGCATGAGCATCATCCGTACCAAGCTAACAACGATCAGAAATAGATAACAATTTTAAGTAAAACCAAAATAATCAAAATACTAGCAGCAAGGAGGCTTAACGTGACTGAATTTAGATCATGCCAACCAACAAAAATGGATCGCGAAACCTTTGTCGCTCACTTTGCGGATGTTTACGAACATAGCCCGTGGGTCGCAGAAGCAGTTTTTGATCAAGGTTTGAATGCCGAAGACGATCATATTGAAAATCTTCACCTAAAAATGGCATCAACCTTGATCAGCGCAGATCAAGTAAAGCAATTGGCATTGATCAACGCTCACCCTGATTTAGCAGGTAAAGCAGCAGTAGACGGAGAGTTAACGGAATCTTCAACAAAAGAGCAGGCGGGCGCAGGCATCGACCAATGCAGCGCAGACGAGTTCGCCAAATTTACTTCTTACAACAACAGCTACAAAAGTCGCTTCAACTTCCCTTTTATCATGGCAGTAAAGGGAGCCAATCGTTACCAAATTCTTGAGTCCTTCGAGATGCGATTAGGAAATGATAGTGAAACTGAGTTTGCTACGGCGATTCAAGAGATCAATAAGATCGCGATGTTTCGTCTCTGGGATATGTAAGTCATAAGAAGACAACTATCTCGGATTTAGTCTTAACCGTATTGCAGGAAGCGTAAAGCAGTAAACTGCACGGATAAGTTCTCATTTTATTATTACTTAATTAGTTGGATGGAATGTTTAACAGTATTCCTCACGTAATGAGCCTTTAGAGCGAAATAGCGATTGATTAATTAAGCCACAAATATCGGAAGACTTAAGGAAGCAACATGAGCAATGGAATTCAAAAGCTAACGATAGAACCTTTAACTAAACAGGCATTTGCCGAGTTTGGTGATGTGATAGAAGTCGAAAACAGTGACTACTTCATGATCAATAATGGTTCTACAAGACGTTACCATAAACTGGCACAAGCCGATGTTGAAGAGCAGGGCGGTAACGCCATCATCAGCATTTTTCAGGCGACKCCACTTGAGTACCCGTTAACCATTAAAATGCTTGAAAGGCATCCACTTGGTTCACAAGCTTTTGTTCCTTTGCTAAGTCAACCGTATCTAATTGTAGTTGCTCCGAAAGGGGACGAACCACAACTTAATCAATGCCGAGCTTTTTATAGCAACGGTAAGCAGGGTGTGAATTACCACAAAGGTGTATGGCATCACCCTGTATTAGCACTGACAGATCAAGATAAGTTCTTGATTGTCGATCGTGGTGGTGAGGGCCATAACTGCGATGAAGTGCATTTTGAAACTGATTTAGTGAGTTTGTCTCTAGATGATTTGCAAAACCTAACATTAGGTACTGAGCAAGCATCAACAGAGAGCATGAAGGATAACGCACAACTCGCAAACGCGTAGTTGACGATACAGGAGTTTTATTATGGATCCGCATATTACGGAATGGCTGAACTTAGCAATTCGCTGGGCTCACATGATTGTTGGTGTTGCGTGGATTGGCGCATCGTTCTACTTCGTTTGGTTGGAAAACAACCTGAACCGAGTAAACCCTAAAACTGGATTGTCTGGCGATTTATGGGCAATTCATGGTGGTGGTATCTATCACCTTGAGAAATACAAATTGGCACCACCTGAAATGCCAGAACACTTACATTGGTTTAAGTGGGAAGCGTATTTCACATGGATCACGGGTGTGTGTCTATTAGGTGTTGTGTATTATCTTAACGCTGAAATCTACTTGATTGCCCCTGGCTCTGGTTTAGATTCAACTACGGCAGTTGCGATTGGTATTGGTGCTCTTGTTGCAGGTTGGTTCGTTTACGACTTCTTGTGTGATTCACCACTAGGCAAAAAGCCAATGCTGTTAGGTTTCGTTCTGTTTGTTGCTCTT
The DNA here is from genome assembly GCF_050337375.1 of Vibrio makurazakiensis. Classification (NCBI taxonomy): domain Bacteria; kingdom Pseudomonadati; phylum Pseudomonadota; class Gammaproteobacteria; order Vibrionales; family Vibrionaceae; genus Vibrio; species Vibrio makurazakiensis. Next base: position 23,964 of record NZ_JAKJSW010000032.1, read on the forward strand.
GTTGCAACGACTTACGGCTTAACGCAAGTATTCAGTGGCCGTGGTGCATACATTCACGTTGGTGCGATCATCGGTACTATCATGGTTGGTAACGTATTCCGTATCATCATGCCAGCACAGCGCAACCTAGTGAAAGCGATTGAAGAAAAGCGCGAACCTGATCCAACGTTACCAGCAAAAGGCTTGTTACGCTCGCGTCACAATAACTATTTAACGCTGCCAGTACTGTTCATTATGATCAGTAACCACTTTCCAAGTACTTACGGCTCGGAATACAACTGGGCGATTCTAGCGGGCCTAGCTATCTTCAGTATCTTGGTACGTCACTACTTCAACACTCGTCACGGTAGCCAAAAATATGCTTGGACGATCCCTGTTGCTGCTTTAGGTATGATTTGTCTGGCGTTTGTAACTTCGCCATATGCGAATATGCCAAGCCCTACATCAAGTGCACCAACTGCAAAAGTTGAAGCGAGCACAACGACAGATGCGGCTGGAGAAGTACTAGAAATAGCTGAAGAAAGCCACACTGGTGGTGTACCGTTTGCTGCAATTAACAAAGTCATTCAGGAGCGCTGTTCTGTATGTCACTCAGCAACACCGACACACGCTGCATTCGCTGTCGCACCTGGTGGCGTGATATTGGATACTGCGGAAGAAATTAAAACGAATGTTCCTCGTATAATGGCACAGTCGGTTCAAACGAAGGTAATGCCTTTGGGGAACTTGACGCAAATGACAGATGAAGAGCGTTCATTAATTGGAACATGGGTTGAGCAAGGTGCTGTTATTCAGTAGCGGGTCTCTAATAACCTAAGTTAAACCAGTTTGTTATTCCCTTACTAAGTTCATGAGTCTTAGCTAAGGTCAGGGGGAGTTTTGATGTGAGCACGCAATCAAACTCCATCCCACCCTGTTTTCCCCGGCCCTATAGCCGGGGCTTTTTGTTTTTAAGAGGCTGTTTAATATTTACCAGTCTTTTTGTTCGTATTTTGAGCGGTTTATGTAATGGTTTCATAAGTGATTTATTAAAGTGATACCTCTGACAAACAATGCCTTACTATTACTAAGGGCTAATAGATATGCGCAAACGTTTATATTATTATTAGCTAAATTACGATTCTTCTGGATATATCATGGAGCACTTATTACAAGGGCTGATCAAGCCTAAATCAAGCTCTGAGTTATTTGTTAGTTCGCTAGAACTTTTATATAAACAATACAAACCTAACCATTGCTTTATTGCTGATACAAGCAGCGATGACTCCATTGCCTATACGAAATGCTACTTAAGCGAGGGAAAACTCGTTGCGAACTTTGCTTATCCTTTATTGGATACGCCGTGTGATATTGCGGTAAAGGGGTCTGGTAACTACTGTTTTTACGCTTCGGGTATTCAACACAAATTTCCTAAAGATGTTGCTTTGGAGGAACTGGGTGCTCAAGCCTATGTCGGCCTACCGCTTACGGCCCGTAGTGGCGAGCGTGTTGGGCTAGTCGTTATGCTCTACGATAGAGAAATGCCGGAGTTAGAACTCGATGATGAGTTTATCGATAACCTTGGCTATATCCTCGGGCAAGAACTTCATCAAAACAAACTCGACGACCATAACCAACGGCTAGTACGACAATTTAAGCATGTTGAAGCGTTGAGTAATTTAGGCTTTTTTCAATGGGATATTTCGAAGCAGACCTTTGAATTTAGCCCTAACTTCTGGGCTGTCATTAACGCAGAAGCTCACCACCTGTCATCACTTGAATCATTATTCTCTACTTATATATTTTCTCACCGTGAGCAGTGCGCAGAGTACATTGCAAGAGTGCTATCAAACCTTGAAAACCCATCAATCACTATTGTAAATAAAGATGAATCCCCAACAAATAAGCATTTGAAACTGATATGTCACAATAATTTCGATGAGCAAGGTCGGTTACTCAGTGTTGAAGGGATCGTTCAAAACATAACGTTACATCAAGAGCTTACTCATGAGTTCAATATGGCGAGTGAGGCGTTAAACCAAAGTAATGACGCGATACTTATCACTGACAAAGAGAATAGGATCGTCCAGCTTAACCAACGAGTTGAAGAACTTACTGGCTATTCTCGATCTGAGTTGATGGGCAAAAATCCTTCTATGTTCTCATCTGGTTTGCAGGGACCTGATTTTTACAAAAAAATGTGGGCAGATCTCGAAAGTAATGGGCGTTGGGAAGGGGAGCTATGGAACAAGAATTGTCATGGAACGATCTTTCCTGAGCGTATGTCCATCACTACGCTAAAAGATGAGAACCGTGAAGTTTCTCATTACATCGCGGTATTCAGAGATATCACCCGACGTAAAAATAATGAGAAAAAGATCGAACAGTATCAAAAGTATGAATTCGTCACTGGGTTAAAGAAACGACAGATTTTTATTCAAGATATTGAAGATAGGTTAGCTACAGGTGAAAGAATTTCGTTAGCCCTATTTGATATAAAAGGCTTCTCATTTGTTAATCAAGCATACGGCGATGAGATGGGCGATCGGCTTTTGTCTGCGGTTGCAGAGCGGTTAGACAAGGTGATGGGTGAGCAATGTGTCGCATGTCGTTATGGATCCGATGAGTTTGCTATTTTAATCGACGAAATGTCGGATTCGGAAGTGCTGACTTTATGCCATAAAATCCGAAGCGAACTTTTGGTGAATTACCCTATATCAGGGCACACAATATCAATTGATTGGAATGTCGGAATTTCTACGACATTAGACGATGTCTCTGAAGCTAACCCAATGATGCAGGCTAAACTCGCACTAGAGAAATCAAAGATACGTGATGGCCAACTGGTCGTCTTTACTTCTGAATTAGAAAACCAATCTGTTCGTCGGCYAAAATTAAAAGTGGCATTGGAAGCGGCGATTAAAGAAAACCAAATCCAAGTTCACTACCAACCGATCTATAGTACTGAGAATAAGGTTGCCACCAAGTTTGAGGCATTGGCGCGTTGGAAGTACGGTGCGGAATATATTTCTCCTTTCGAATTTATAGGCATTGCAGAAGAGTACGATCTTATTATCCCACTGGGTCGTTGTATTTTAGAGCAAGCCTGTGAGCACTTATCGATACTTCATAGCCAAGGGTACACCGATACCGTTTTCTCAATTAACCGGTCGATTAAGGAGCTTAATGCGGTTGAGCTTCAGCATAGTTCGATTGAAGACACGTTGAAGCGCTTTCAATTACCTATGAGCGCGATTGTTGTTGAGATCACCGAGTCTATATCCCTTGATGATAACCCTATCGCCAAGCAAGTACTCGATAAGTTAAAGCAAAGTGGTATTAAGCTGGCTATCGATGATTTTGGTACTGGCTATGCTTCATTTGGAAACCTGATTAGCCAAGAGCTCGATTACCTGAAAATAGATCGCTCGTTTATTAAAGACATAATGCATGACAAAGGCTGTTCGGTTCTCACACAAACAGCGATCAGTTTGGCTGACAAACTAGATTTAGATGTCATTGCTGAAGGGGTTGAAACAAGCTGCCAATTGAATTTACTAAAAAGCCTAGGCTGTAGGTTTGTCCAAGGATACTTTTTAGGTAAGCCTGCGCCTTTCAATGAAATTTACCGCCACTTAGCTCCTATTTCTCAGGAAAGCTAAACCCCATAAATTCGGAGATATATAAAAATGCCAACGGTTAACGTTGGCATTTTTGTTGGGTTGAACGTTATTTTTATAGAGTCACACCACGGTTCACAGCGACAAAGCGAACGTAAGCAAAATAGGTAAAGTGACAATACTCAAAAAGTTACCAAACAAAACCATTGAAGCTACTTTTGTTGGTTCTACATTAAACCGCTCGGCAAACAGGTAGTTCATGACAGCTGGGGGCAGCATAGTGAACAACACCATCATCTGTAGATGTAATGTGGGTAATGGGATGAAGAAATAAATAATGGCAAAAGCGACACCGCCTGTAGCCAGTGATTGGAATGTACTGAACAAACCGACTTTAAGGCCACTTAAGCGAAGGTTGACCATTTGAGAGCCGAGAGACAGCAACATGATTGGAACAGCAGCTTGGCCCAAAAGGGAGCTAGCTTCATAGAGAGGGTTCCACACTGAAACACCAGACAGGTTTAGTGCCATAGCGAGCGCTGCTGCCAAAAATATAGGCATCGAAAAGATTTGTTTAAGTGGGTTGCCATTGCTGAGCAAAGCTAACCCAACACTAATATGTACACAGGCGGATACGACGAATAAAAGTACCGCAGGCGCAAGAGCCGTCTCGCCAAAAGTATATGTGAACAAGGGAATGGCTAAGTTGCCACTGTTGCGGAACATATGAGGAGGAGCCCAAGCCTTGAAGTTGATTTTAGCCAGCTTGCAGATTGGTATCATCAGTACGCCAGGTACGAGCACCGCTACCAAAGACGCGTAAATCAGCGGGAGTTGTTCAGTGTCGAGCGGCATGGTTGTTAGAGATGCAAAGACCAGCGCGGGAATGCAAACATCCATATTGATTCTATTTATTGGTCTAAAGTCTGGCTTCAACCATTTCCCGATGACAAACCCAACACCGGCAAGAGCAAACACTGGAAATAAAATACTGACGACTTGTTCGAACATAGCGTTCCTTGCTGTGTTTATAGTGGCTAAGCCAAGTTGGAAATACGCGCAAGCGACTGTATCTAAATAGAAAGGCGATGCTAGAAATAGGGTAAATATTAACTTATCAGTAATTTCTAGGAGCGTCACGGTGAGAGTTGTATTTTATGAATTCAACTGATGTTTTTCATAAGAAAAAAGCTCTACCGGCAATAGAGCTTTTTGTTGCTGTTTGAGCATTTGTGCTTGTACGAAGTTAACCCTTAGAAAAGCTAACCACTATAAAAAATTAACCACTCCTGCTTGCTCAGCGGCAAGCGTAATTTCAGATACGTTGTTGACGGGAAGGGGAATGTTCACCGCACTGTCGTATTGAATTGGATCATCGTTATCACCATTGCAAGTGAAAGCCACGGTATAGTCCCCTGCAGGCAAGAACCCGAACGTGTAATCTCCATTATCCGCTACCTCTGTCGAAGCATAAGGCTGATTGGCATTTGCGGGCACAGGCGCATTGGTGTCGAACTCTTCGTCCTCGGTATCAACAAGATCAATAAGGTCGCTTACTGTTAAGCCTAAGCCGCTATATAAGTAGATCATGTTGGAGGTACTTACACTGCAACTTACGTCAGCCGTAAATAGATTTTGGTCAACGTTACCTGAAAGACTGGCTGCCGTGCTGTTATTTAGAATGGATACGCCGTTAGGCTTTAGAATATAGCCATTATTGTTACCTTGGTTACCACGCATGACTAAGGCTTTACGCAAATCAAACTCAATAGTAAACGCTTGAGTCGCCTCTGAGGTGACTTCAAAGCTACCAAGACGAAGCTTATTGCTGGGTTGTTTTAAATTGTTAGTACCAGTGAGGTCATCAACAAAATTCACACCACTTTCGTTACTGATGTGTAGAATAAGGTTTTGGTAGACTCCAACTGGGATTGCTTGTGAATTGATGATGAGCGCAGATTGAGCCCCCTGATAGTCCAATAAATCTATTTGTTCATAATCTCGGTTAGGGTTAGTCGGTGTAACATCGAAATAAGTGGAGTTTCCTTCACTGTCTACGAGTTCCACCTGGGCAAAGCCGATAGTCACTGAGCTGGCATCATCCACTGGCGAGTCAGAAACCGACATAGATACACTTGCTGTGCTACCGCTTGAACTGCTTTCTCCTCCGCAGCTAGTAAGCAGCGCGAAAAATGGCAGTAGAAGAATTAGGCTAATGAGTTTTTTCATAATCCCTACTCACAAACTTTGGTAGACCTAATAATCATAGTTGGGAAATGGGCTTTATTGAAATTGTGATGTAGTTCTAAATATTTATACGCATCGAGTTGCTTTTGTTTGATGGAAAGGTAAATCAACTCGTAATAACTGTTCGCGCCAACCAAATTTGAAGTATTTTTATGCACTTTCTTGACCGTTTTAATATTTATTCTTACCACCGAAGACGCTTAAAGTCTTGGGGCGGTAATAATCCTAAAGTTCAAGGTTGGTCGAGTATTGAATCTCAACAAGCGAGGTTTGATGCTATTTCCCATGCTGTCGATTTTGAATCTAAGAGAGTGTTGGATTTAGGGTGTGGTTTAGGGGAGTTGTATGATTACCTTGCTCAAGATTACTCTCTGGAATCGTATTTGGGAATGGATCAACATCGCCCATTTTTACGTGCCGCTAAAAAGAGAGTCGGTTCAAGTGAGGTTCAATTTAAATATGGTGATATAAGCCAGTTTAATGAAACCGGTATTGATGTGATTGTCGCTTGTGGCTCGCTTAACTACCAATCTCGCGATCCAGACTATATTTCTAAAATCATCACAAGAATGTATCACCAAGCCAATGAGGCCGTTGTCTTTAATTTATTAGACTCTGAATTTTTTCATGATAAGTCTTTGCTCAAGGCCTACAACCGGACGGCCATTTTTAGGTTCTGTAAGATGCTCAGCAATAATGTCCGTTTGATCGATAATTACGCAAGTGACGATTTCACTATTGTTATGCGCAAATAAGAATCTATGCGCAATTCAAAAGTGATGCATTAATTTAAAATACACATAAAAAAGCTCCGAATAGTCATTCAGAGCTTTTGCGTTGTGGAACCCGTTTATGATGTGAGCTAATTGAACATTAGCTAACTAACTTTTTAGCGTCTTGGTAATTCACGTCGTAAGCTTTTTCGCCGTAGATATATGTTTCACTCACGGTACGGTCATCACCTAGGCTCATCAATACAAACAACTTCTCTTCAAGTTTCGTTGCTTGTTCCATTCTGAAGCGCATTAGCTGAGTCGCATGCAAATCAAGTACAACGAAATCGGCTTCTTTTCCTACTTCTAGGTTACCAATTTTGTCTTCCAAGTGAAGTGAACGTGCACCGCCCAATGTTGCTAGGAATAACGATTTTGCTGGGTGAAGCTTTTCTTGCTGGAGTTGCATGATTTTGTACGCTTCACTCATAGTTTGTAAAATAGAGAAGCTAGTACCTGCGCCTACATCTGTACCCATACCAACTCGAACACCGTGCTCTTCTAGTTTTGGCAACTTGAACAGGCCAGAGCCTAAGAACAAATTCGAAGTAGGGCAGAAGGCAATCGCAGAGTCGGTATCGGCTAGGCGTTTACATTCACAGTCAGACAGATGAATACCGTGTGCGAATACAGAACGTTTGTGCAATAAACCATAGTGGTCATAAACGTCTAGGTAGCTGTCGCGTTCTGGGAACAGGTCTAATACCCACTCAATCTCTTTCTTGTTTTCAGAAAGGTGTGTGTGCATATAAACGTCTGGATACTCTTCTAAAAGTTTACCCACAGTTGCCAGTTGCTCTGGTGTACTGGTTGGAGCAAAACGTGGCGTGACTGCGTAATGCAAGCGACCACGGTTATGCCATTTTTCAATCAATTCTTTTGAGTCTGCATAGCCAGATTCTGGCGTGTCAGTCAGGTAGTCAGGGGCATTGCGATCCATCAATACCTTACCTGCGATCATGCGTAGATTACGCTTCTCTGCTTCTTCGAAGAAGACGTTGACCGACTCTTTATGTACCGTACCAAACACTAGTGCCGTTGTTGTGCCGTTACTGGCTAGTTCGTCTAAGAACAGCTTGGCAACTTTGTGCGCGTACACTGGGTTTTGAAATCGTTTTTCTTCTGGGAAGGTGTAGTTCTCTAGCCAATCTAAAAGCTGTTCGCCGTAAGAGGCGATCATACCTGTTTGCGGGTAGTGGATGTGCGTATCGATAAATCCAGAAGTAATGATTTTGTCTTTATATTCTTTTACATCAAGTGTTTTTGGCTGGCGAGTAAGTACGTCTTCGGCTGTGCCTAAATCGACGATGTGACCGTTTTCAACGACCATTATCCCGTCTTCAAAATATTCGTATGATTCTTCTAAACCAACATCCTTTGGGTCGGCTACGCTATGAAGAATACTGGCGCGATAAGCTTTGCGTTGCGTTGTCATGTTTACTTCCTTTTTATTACTTCAATGACATTATGGCCTTTGAAGCGTACGACTTTTCTTAAGCGATTTTTTCTTCTAATTGTGAATCGCTTGTGTCGTTTGATTCCTTAATCAGGGTTGATACATCTTGAGATTGCTTGGTTGGGCGCTTTTGTTCAAGCGCTTGGCCTTGATAGTGTGCGATAAGTTCACCTGCAACAGAGACTGCTATTTCTGAAGGGTGTTTACCATTCACAGAACTGATTCCAATAGGACAAATCATTGTGTTGATTTGTTCTTGGTTATAGCCACGTTGCTCTAAACGGAAATCAAATTTCTTACGTTTAGTGAGTGAACCAATCATGCCAAAGTAGCAACTGTCGTTGCGGTCAATAATGGCTTTGGTTAGGTCAAAGTCGAGCTGGTGGTTGTGCGTCATTACTAGGTAATAACTGTTTGGTGGCATTTGGTTTACTTCGCCAACTGGATCGTCACTGACTAACTTTTTCACGCCGTGAGGAAGTTCTTCTGGGAAGACTTCGTCACGTTCATCAATCCAGGTGACGCGGAAGGGCAGGGTAGCGACGATATGCAGTAATGCTTTCGCAACATGACCTGCGCCAAATAGCACTAAGTGATTTTGTTGAGTTCCAATAGGTTCAAAGCTTAAGGTCGCCATTCCACCACAACATTGGCCTAAACGAGCACCAAGATTAAAGCGTTCAACTTTGAGCGACTTTTCGCGGGAGATAAGCATTTCACGCGCCATTTTGGTGGCAACATGTTCAAGATGACCTCCGCCAATGGTGGCGATGAGTCGGTCGCGAGTAACCAGCATTTTTGTGCCCGCATCACGTGGAACGGAACCTCTGTCTTCAAGAACCGTCACCATTACACATGGTTCGTAGTTCTCTTCCAGTTTTGCTAGTTCGTGAATCCAATTATCCTTAAACATATTCCCTCCAAAAGCTCCGACTTAATGCTTCTTTGCCAGCCTCTAATATTGCTTAGCGAGGCTGGCGAACTGATTTTAGTGAATAGCTACTTAATTAATGATGACTTAATTAATCGCTACTCAATCAATTAATTGTTACCTATTGTTCAGCGAACCGTTACGCGGTTTCTGATTCCGCCCCTGCTGATGCCGAAGCACCTTCAGTGACTTCTTGAATCGCCATTAACACGCGCTCTGGTGTTGCTGGTGTGTTCAATTTAGGAATCGCGCCATCTACAGCTACATAGCTAATCGCGTCTTTCAGTGCACTCCATACTGACATGCCCAGCATGAATGGTGGTTCACCGACAGCTTTCGAGTTGAAAACGGTGTCTTCTGGGTTACTGCGGTTTTCCAAAAGGTGCGTTCTGAAATCAATTGGCATATCAGCGATCGCAGGGATCTTGTAACTTGCAGGGCCGTTAGTCATTAATCGACCTTGTTCGTTCCATACCAGCTCTTCAGTCGTTAACCAGCCCACGCCTTGTACAAAGCCACCTTCAACCTGGCCGATATCAATCGCAGGGTTCAATGAAGCCCCTACATCATGAAGGATATCAACGCGAAGGATCTTGTTTTCACCAGTTAAGGTATCAACAACAACTTCTGAGCATGATGCGCCGTAAGCGTAGTAGTAGAATGGGCGTCCACGTGCTTTCTCATGATCGTAGAAGATCTTCGGAGTACGATAGAAACCTGTACTAGATAGTGAAATCTGATTAAACCAAGCCAGTTCAACAAAAGAGTTGAAGGTCATGATTTCCTCACGGATTTGCACCATACCGTTCTTAAATACCACTTCTTCATGCGACACTTTAAAGTGAGCTGCAGCAAAATCGATCAAGCGTTGCTTAATAGTTATTGCGGCGTTTTGCGCTGCCTTACCGTTGAGGTCGGCGCCCGATGAGGCTGCGGTTGGTGATGTGTTCGGAACTTTGTCTGTGTTTGTAGCGGTGATCTGGATACGTTCGACATCGACTTGGAACTCCTCTGCAACGATTTGCGCCACTTTAATGTTCAAGCCTTGGCCCATTTCCGTACCACCGTGATTCAAATGAATACTACCATCGGTGTAGATATGGATTAGTGCGCCAGCTTGGTTCAAGAAAGTCGCAGTAAACGAGATACCGAATTTCACTGGTGTGATCGCTAGGCCTTTTTTCAAGATAGGGCTTTGCTTGTTGAATTCAGCAATTTCTTTACGACGGGCGTGGTAGTCACTGCTGCGTTCAAGTTGTTCGGTGATCTCAGGTAAAAAGTTGTCTTCAACGGTTTGGTAGTAGTGGGTCACGTTACGGCCTTCTCCGCCGTAGTAGTTTGCCTTACGTACTTCCAATGGATCTTTTTTCAGGTAACGCGCGATTTCATCCATGATGTGTTCGATGGTCATCATGCCTTGCGGGCCACCAAAACCACGGTAAGCGGTATTTGACGCTGTGTTGGTTTTGCATCGATGACCGACGACAGTCGCATCACCTAGGTAATAAGCGTTGTCTGAGTGGAACATGGCACGGTCGACAATCGAACTTGATAGGTCAGGTGAGTAACCACAGTTACCTGCTACCATGATATCGGTACCTTGGATCACGCCATTGTCATCAAAACCAACAGTGTACTGGTTGTAGAATGGGTGGCGTTTACCTGTTTGCTGCATATCTTCACTACGCAGCAAGCGCATTTTTGTAGGGCGACCTGTAAGACAAGCGACAACCGCTGCCATACATGCAGGGGAGGCTGCTTGAGTTTCTTTACCACCGAAACCACCACCCATACGACGCATATCAATCACGACTTTGTGCATAGGTACGCCAATAACTTCAGATACCAATTTTTGTACTTCAGTTGGGTTCTGAGTTGACGTGTAAACGATCATGCCGCCATCTTCAGTTGGCATTACGCTACTGGTTTGAGTTTCTAGGTAGAAGTGCTCTTGACCGCCGATCTCGATGTCGCCAGAAATAACGTATTTTGCTTTCGCCAGTGCCGCTTTTGAATCGCCACGTTTTTGAGTGTGGCTTTCTGTTACGAAGTGTTCTTTTGCTAGTGCTTCTTTAACATCAAGAATGGCTGGTAACTCTTCGTATTCAATAATCGCAGCATGGGCAGCTTTACGTGCTGTTTCTAAGTCGTTCGCAGCAACGGCTAATACTGGTTGACCGTAGTACTCAACTTTACCGTCGGCAAGCAGAGGATCGCCTGGTAAAATCGCACCGATATCAAGCTGACCTGGTACGTCTTCAGCCTGGATAACAATGGCTACGCCTTCAAATTCGTAACAAGGCGATACATCAATCTTGGTGATGTTTGCGTGTGCTTGTGTACTTAAACGAGCGTAAACATGCAGTTGGTTAGGGAACTCTAAACGGTCATCAATATAAACCGCTTCACCCGTAACTTGTTTAGCTGCACTGTCGTGTTTAACACTTTTACCCACGCCAGTTTTCAAATCTTTTTTAGCAATGGTAACCATCTCTTCATGGGTCATTGCATTGTTGTGTGCATTAGACATAAGACGTTACCCTTGTTTCGATTTGGTTATTCTTGTTTTGCTGTTCAATGAAGTAGCGACGCAACATATTTGCTGCAGACAATGAACGGTATTCTTGGCTTGCACGGAAGTCAGATAAAGGCTCAAAGTCGTTGTAAAGCTCTTGCATTG
>NZ_JAKJSW010000160.1:0-10155 GCF_050337375.1 Vibrio makurazakiensis
GTAATGCTCCGGAGGCGTCAGTTGAATATCACTAAGTCGACTAGGGTCAGTAACTGTCCAGGTACCATCGTTATTATTTATCAGTAATCCGGTGTCTGTTGGCACTTCTGATAAAGAGCCTTCATTGGATACAGTCACCGTTAGTGAGTTTACCGTCTCTTTACCTGTTGCGCTGGTGCCTTCCCCGGTGATCGTTTGACCACTTTCAACACTGTCTCCCAAAATTAATTCAAGGTTGAGATCCGTTGCGGTGTCTTCTTGAATCGTGGTTGTATCTAAACTAACTGAAATGTTATCGACAACGGGCACGACTTGAATGCTGATCGTTTGGTCCGTTGTAACGCTATCTCCATTACATGGCGAGGTTTCTATTGTTTGGATAGTAAAGTCGATACAGCCGGCGAAGTCTTCATCTAAGCCGGTGATTTTTAAGTTTGCAAGACCCGCTGCGGTAATGGAATAGCCGACAATCTCTCCGGCAGCATCATATTCTGCGATAACACCTGTGCCATTGATCTCTACGCCATCAGGCAACGAGCTCGCAGGGATATAGAATGAAAGTTCATTACCATCATCACTCGCAACGTCAGGATTGAGCAGACCGCTGAGATCGATATCTTCACCTTCTGGTGACTTTATTTCGCCATTCGTTTGAATATCATCAGGAGGGCCAACAGGGTCACAGCCCCCACCTCCGCCACCTGAATGGCCGGTAATTTGAATAGGGAATGTAGTATTGATGTATTTCGCATCTTCGCCATCAATCACTCGCGCACGCACGACAATGTCCAAGACTGGAGTATCTGTTGGGCTGGAGATCGTCATCCCATCTAAGATTAGTGTGGCGGTTTCTGCAAAATTATCACTTGTTAATCCGTTAGCTGAAATAATCCAATTACCAGAACTGTCTTGTGCGGCACCATTTGGGTGATTAACGATAAGAGAGTAGCCATCAGGAATATCAATCAGAATGTAGTCTAAGTACTCCGACCCATCTAAATCTGCGTCTACAAATTTTACAGCGGTAGAAACATCAACAGGTGAGCCATCATCACTCACATACAGCTCATTTGAACCTTCCAATCGCGTATCTAATTCCACTCTTGCATCAACCACAACGCTGATATTACCGCTAATATCTTTAGTGGTCACCGCGCCCGTTTCAGAGGTATCGGTGACTTCATAAGTGATCGGTATTGTGAATGACCCACTCAAATCTTCAGTCGCAGAAACTGAAAGTCTACCGCTGCTTAAAAGGTCAGATAGCGTTGGGGTTGTGGCATTAAGTAGCGTTTCAAGGTCGAGTCCACCAGCAGGGACTGCCGTTTCGTTTCCATCAACGAACAAGGTAAGATCCGCCGGTAAGCTGTCAATGACATACCCCGTTAAGCTTTCACTTCCATCCATGTCTTGGTTTACAGTTACTTGTAAGTTCAACCCGATTTGAGCGTCTTCGATACCTTGCGTGGTCACAACCTGACCATCATTTTGGTCAACAACAGGATCTAACGTGATTTCCACTGTCATAGGGAACTCACCAGAGTCTCCATCGGGCTCAGTGGAAATTGCAATAACAGAAAGTTCCATTTTCCCACTAAAGTCAGAAATCGGCTTTAAGTAAAGGTCATTGAGCTGCGCATTTGAAACCTGAATAACGGGGCCTGTCACGGGGTCGACGCCTGCTATGGTCAAGGATACCGGATTACCAGAAGAGCCAACTAAAAGAACACCTTTGGGTAGATTAGTTAAAAGCAGGTTTATCTCTTCAGACAGGTCATCATCGGTTGTCTGAACAACAAAATCGAGCCTAATAAGCCCGTCTTCATTTAAGATAGATTGGTTACTAATAATCTTCGTTGCGCTGTCGTATTGCCAGTGTTGGTTTCCACCATCAACAACTGTCGGCTCATCAACGACACCTTTAAGATGAATATTAATGATTTCGGTCTGGCTTTCTGCCGTTGGGTTAACCGGTTCAAGTCCATCAATCGTCGATTCAGTTGCAATTGCGGTTACGTTAATCGAGAGGCTCTCAGTGAATGAGCTGATATCTTCTTTCGGAATCAAATACGCACTTCCGTTAGATATAGCTTCAGCAGAAACAAGGTAGGTATTCGGCCCTAACAACGTAAATGACCCACCTTGAATCGCCCACCCTTCTGGTACTTCGATTCGATAGTTCAATGTTTCGGAATCATCGGTATCGTTAAGTGAACCCGATATTACGTCACCTAAATAAATCACCTCGTCTTCTAAGCCTTTGTAATCTTTCACCGACAAGTTGGGTTTATCCGCATCAGGCGATACTTCAACGGTCACCGTATGATCAGTGGAAGCCGTTTTGTCATTTGGATCGGCAAAGCTATTGCCCGATTCTGTCGCTATCGCTGTTATTACAAACTCAAATTTCCCTGCCACATTAGAGTCAGAAGTGATTTCCATCTTATCTAACTGTTCTTGTGTGTAGGCTTTTCCTTCTTTAACGGCGTTACCATTGATCGTGATATTCAAACCTGCAGGAATACCACTGATACTGTATGACAAGCTTTCTGATTTATCTTGATCAACTAACAAAGCATCGATATCAAGCTTCACAGGTGTTGAACTATCTTCAACGGTTTGGTATTCGAATACTGAGCCTGACCAATCTGGTACATCAGCAACAGGTAAAACCGATACTGGTAATGTTGCCGTTAATTCTTTGTCATCGGTGTTCGTTGAAATAATGGCGGTAATCGCTAACACAACGGTGCTGGTTGTGTTTGATTCATGAAGGGCCGGCTTGTAGGTTAACACCCCTGAAGGGCTAACAAACTGTCCTACCGTAATCAAATTAGTACTATCGATCGTGACTTTGCCATCGACAACGTCAAGCAGAGTGCCATTTAAGTACAGGCTGCCTCCGAGGAGCGACTCAGCACTGATTTGAATTGCAGTTACTTCTTCACTTTGGTCTACATCTCCAGTGGTCACAGAGATGACAAGCACCGCATCATTGTCTTCGGTAGTTTCTGCATCAGTTACACGAATGAAACCTTCGTTGTCATCCAGTGTCAATGTGGCTTCGTTAGTGACTTCATCGCCATCAAAATCTTGTACCACGTAGGTAATCAAGTCTTCTAGTTTCGGATCCAGAGGGTCAGTCGCGACATTAGGTTCTGTCGTCAAAGTATAACTACCATCAGATGACAAAATAAATGTGCCATATGGTTTATTACTATCATAAGTATTAATGAGAGTGATTGAGATAGGATCGCCATCAACACCGAACGTATAGGTGGTCGACTGATATTCAAAGCTAACAATCTTTGCTCCATCAGCACCTGAAAATTCATCGTATAAGAATGTTCCCGTTAATGAATCGCCTTCGACCATCTCAACAGACGCATCTCTTCTTTCAGGAACAGCATCAGTGACATTCACAGTAAAGGTAGTCGGCAAGGAACTATCACCATCCGCATCCGTAGCAATAAGCTCAAAGTTTAACGCGAGGTTATTTTTACCGTTTGCATCGGCGTGATCTAGAGGAGCGAATAAGTCGAAATCCGTAGTGCCATCAAGATTAAATCGAATTCTGAAGACGTTATCATCCGTTGCCGTTGTCGCGTAATACCACCCATTACTATCAACGTTCGCTAAGGTTACCGAAGATCCACCACTGCTATAATTCAAACCATTAAAAGTGGCAATGTTCAAAGACAAACTGACGATATCATCTGAACCTTGGATCACTTCGACCGATGGCGACGAGGTTTCTACGCCTTCTTCTTCATTGTCATTAAGCAGTCCATCCTCATCGACCTGAATCGTTCCGATAGCGGAGATTTCAGGTAATGTACCATCGTATATCTTGATATTGGATTCTTGTGTATCTCGTGAGCCATCAGAGTCGATAGTGACGATAGAGGCAGGAATAGTCAGTTCAGTATCCTTCGCCCCAGTACCATTAGCCGCTGAGCCATGGTCCACTGAGCGATACAATTCGATCAATACATCAACGGCATCTGTGCTATCAGCTGCGAGGGCGAAATCTTCTGGTAACTTGATCCTAAAGACAATATCACCACTGCTTAATACCGCATCAAAACTGCCATCGCCATTGTCACGCCAAACTAATGCTTCTCCATTATGAGTAACAGCATCACCATCACCATCCAAAACCGCTTGGTTAGTCTCAACATCTAAACCTAGGTAAACAATTGGGTCATTCGCTGAAGTAATTGCAAGGCTAACTGTCGCGGTAGAACTCACACCCGAAGGAGTCCCGGTAGCGACAGGAACTTCCGTTAATTCTACGGTACCACTCCCGATTGATGGCTCTCCACCATCAGTAATAGATACGTCCAACGATAATTTAGTCTTATCTCGGTCTGCATCTCTCGCGGTCAAAATAAATGGTATYTGGTCTGTACCGTTAGTCTGGTCTAACCCTTTATGCAGCGTGAATACGTAGTTTACATCGGTATCAGCACTGCCATTTGGCTGAGCAAATGACAACGTGAATGCAACATTAGCGTTATCTACACTACCAACATAACCAGTCAGTAAATTTCCGTCAGGGGAAATAGTATAGATAATCTGGACACCGCCACTGAATAACACCGGCTGATCTGATACATCGAAATAAAGTGTATCTATATAGTCACTGCCAACATTGACGTGAAAAGTTCCACTGCCTACGTCTGGATCCCCATCGTTTAGAGCTGACTCATCAACGGATGCGCTCGTCACGTTTGTTAGAACAGGATCTGCACCATCCTTAATCGTCCATTCAAACTCTCCAGAGATAAGAGGAGTACCATCAGAATCCATACCATTAATGTACAAAGGTAACSTAATTGAGTCTTTGGCTAGCGGGTGATTCAGTGGACGATTCAGTACCATTTGAATATTAGCAATCACATCGCTGCCACTAACAGTACCGCCAAGACTAAGGGTGAATACATCTAGTGCTCCTGCTTTCGCAGTGATCACTTTTCCATCAGCACTTAATGTATAACTAATATCGAACAACGAATTATTCGTCGTCAACCCAAGACCTTCTAGCCTAGTTAAGGTATTTAAACTAAAGAATAATGAATCCGCATCAGGATTATCAGACCCTCCTCTTACAGTAAATTGACCATCCACTGTTTGAATCCCTAAAGTAACATCGTCTTCAATCGTTGTTATTTTATCGTCAACAATCTGTCCTGCATCACCATCAAAAATATCAATAGTAGCGGTACCATTACCGAAGTCATTGCTGATATCTCCCGCAACATAGTTAAACGTCACTGTATGCTCTGTAGAATGATCTAAGTTGCGATTGGCAACAAAGTTCCAGTGCCCATTTGCGAATACCGTCAGTACTCCGTCTGTCGTTGTAAAAGTAACAGGGGAACTACCTGTAATCACCTTAGTAACATTGTCTACTTCAACACTTTTGACGGTTAGAAGCGTATCTAAATCAATATCATTATTTAGAATATTTCCTGACGATACTTCCCCTTCTATCATCTCGTACGATTCATTGAAAATAAGAGGATCGGAATCTGTTACTACAATAGGTAAGTGACCAATAACAAGCTCAGTCGTACCATCAGCATCGGTTTGCAACCCTTCAATCAGTATCGCCGTCTGCAATGCGTCTAGACCAGCTTCTTGGTCTACAGCTTGATAAAATGTAATGGTGACGACTCCACCAGAAATTGAAGCATCAAAGACTTTTACATTGTCACTTCTTGTCGCTGTTAGGCTTTGCCCATTACCTGATACCACGACAGAGATAGATAAAGTTTGAGAGGTAATATTTTCGGCAAAAGACTGGTCGGCATGAAATGAAAAATCAGCAAAATCGATTCGAATGTCAGACGTTTGTTCCTGATTACCAAAAATACCAACGACATTCTCAGAAAAGGTGACAGCCTCTGGCAATATAATTGTAGGCATGTCGTCTGTTGCTTGGTTACCAGCGGTATTAAATACGTTAGCGTTAACTGTCCATTCATTGGTTAAATCTAACCCACTAACATCGATATTCTCTACAGTCCAGTTACCACCTGCCGCAACTGTACCTGTAAAAGTCAGTGTCTGAACGCCATCACTGACCTCTATATAAACAGGAAGCCCTTGAGCCACATCAGTGGTACCTTGCATTGTGGTGAGAATTCCACCACGAAAAGCTAAAATGTTAAATCCATCAAGCGTATCGATATCAATAACGGGCTCGACGGTATCAATAACAACGGTACCTGAAGTATTCGTCGAAATAGCGGGGTTGCCTGCAATATCTATCGTTTCCGCTTCAATGATAATGGCACCATCAGCAAACCCCGTTAGGTTAACCCCTTCAACTGACCAACCGCCATCAACCACTGTCGTTACCAGGTCAATTGTATTATTACTACTATCGGTCAGTGTGATGTTAATGGTTTGCCCATCTTCAACATTGTTCACGACACCAAAAAAACGAGCTGATTGAAGCTCAAAGCTATTTAGGGTGTTGTCACCACCGTCATCCACATTCGTCGTTATAAATGCAAGCGTATCTTTAACTATCGTATCCGTTGCAGTCGCAGGGTTGCCCGCAATATCAACAACCGTCGCAATCACAGTTAAATCGCCTTCAGCAAAAGCAGAATAATCTTGGTTATCCAGTAGCCACTGACCACCTTGCATAACCGTAGTGTAAGTTTGAGTGAGGCCATCAGTATCAGTTATGGATATTTCAACTACCTGCCCTTCTTCAACATGAGTGACAGTACCAACTAATTTACCCGCAGAGACTTCGAACTGATTATAGAATTCATCACCAAACCCATCAAAATCGACTTCCTGCTCGGCTAAGGTATCTTTTATTGTGTCATCTTTGGCAGAAACGCTATTTCCTATACTGTCGGAGACCACAGCGCCTACTTTCAAATCACCTTCTGATAGTGAAGATAAATCAACACCACTAACACTGTAGGTTTCATCTGACACGACAGCTGTTGTGGTAACGACCTTTCCATCAAGATCCGTTATTGTAATAGAGACAATACGCCCATCTCTAACACCTACAGCCTCACCCACGATAGTAACTGAAGGGGCTTCAAATCGGTTTTCGTAACCATCTCCTCCATCAAGGATATCGACGGTTAGCTGAGCATTGGGATTGAGAACATCGAGTAAGCTCGTTTCTGAACGAACTTCTTGCTCTGGAATGTCTCGAGGTCGAGTGTCATATCCAGCATCTGCGAGAGTCTCTTGTAAAGTCGCCTGTACATATGAAATATAAGATGCACTACTGCTGGAAAGGTCTGAGGTATTGGATGACTGTGGGGTCGTATTTCGAAAGTTGGACGCTAGCTGTTCAACGACTTGTTCAAGCTGTTGTTCGACTTCATTAATCTGCTCTTGAGTTAATGGTTGGTCGAGAAGAGATTCAGCTTTCATTGTGATGACTTGAACATTGTCTTGAGCTGCATCACTAGGTGACAATTGCTGCCAAGTTCCATTGGGTAGAACTTGCCAAACAACTCCACCAATTTCGATATATAAGATAGGTTCCATCCATTACCACCTGATTCTCATTTCGCCTAATGATTTAAGGCATTTACAACATATGAAAGCTTTCACAGCATCTCAAGCATTTACGCCATAACTAGGCTGCAAACAGCCTCGTTCCTATAGGAGCTAACATCCGCCCTTAGGATATATAGCCAATGCAAAAACTTAGCCAGTCATAATGCAACAAAATAWTTACATTAATACTTGTCATGTTTAATGATAAGTTGCAAAGAAAAAAGCTAAAATTAACAATTTCTTACCATGAATGATTGTAGGTGGTTATAACTCGCAACATTACAATCAAGGAGTAAATAATCATTTACAAATAGTTAAAAACCAAACCATTACGAGTTGAATGAAGTAAATGCCATTTGTGGCATAATCAAATGTACATCAAGACCATTTATAGGGATCAAAATGTCTGCAACCACCTTCCTAAATCAATTGAACCAACGCTATCTCTCAATCCATAGAAATAAAGAAGACTTCTTCTGGGAAACCTACATGGGTATTAGCGAAGATCATGAAGGTTCAACCCAAGCGCAAACTCAATGGAACGACTTTCTCAGTGCCTCAAGTCAAATCAAAGAGATCAAAGCACAACTCGAACACGCGACTTCTATTCTAGACGCTGACGAACGAGAGAAAACGATCACTGGTCTAACTGGGTGGTTAGCAACTTTTCAGGCTCATGCCATTGAATCTGAACACTCACAGCAGCTTAAAGCGGACTTAATTAAGTTTGAAGCAAAGCTCTTCGAGATGAAACAAAACCATGTCATGACTTATGTCGATGAAAATGGTCAACAAGTTGAAGGCTCACTGCCAGTGCTAGGCGCTGCAGTACGCACTAATGAAAACGAAAGTGTTCGACAATCGGCTCACCAAGCATTCTTAGATCTTGAGCAATGGTTACTTGGTAACGGGTTTATTGAGCTAATAAAACGTCGTAATGAATTCGCGCAGTCTCTGGGTTACAAAACGTTCTTCGATTATTCCATTGTTAAAACTGAACAGATGACGACAGAACAACTGTTTACTATTTTAGACGACTTTGAGTTGAGAACTCGAATAAGTCATCAGCAAAGTTTAAATAACCTTGCCGAAGAAAAAGGGAGTGCCTCACTCGCTGGTCATAACTTCATTTTTTCTTTCGCTGGCGATGTGATGCGTGATTTAGATCCTTACGTTCCATTTTCTAAATCACTACGACGCTGGGTAGAATCTTTTGGACGTTTGAATATTGATTACTCCCAAGCTGAGTTAACGCTAGATCTTCTAGATCGCAAAGGCAAATACCCGAATGGTTTCTGCCATGGTCCTATCCCATCGTTTTATGACCAAGATACGTGGATAGCGGCAAAAGTTAACTTCACAAGTAATGCTAAGCCCGATCAGATTGGCAGTGGCTACGACGGTATCAACACTTTATTTCATGAGGGTGGACATGCCGCTCATTTCGCGAACGTTAAAATGAACGCACCGTGTTTTTCTCAGGAGTTTGCACCTACTTCAATGGCGTATGCTGAAACTCAATCCATGTTTTGTGACAGCTTATTGAATGATGCGGATTGGCTTAAACAATATGCGCTAAATGACCGAGGTGAAGCGGTTCCTGACCAAATAATCAAAGCGATTATCGACAGCAAGCAGCCGTTCAAAGCATACGAGGAAAGAAGTATTCTTGTCGTGCCATATTTTGAGCGAGCATTGTATGAACTGAGCAATGACGAACTTACGCCAGAACGTATTACTCAATTAGCACGTGATACAGAAAAACGTATCCTAGGCTTAGAATGTAGCCCTCGCCCACTAATGGCAATTCCTCACTTACTATCTGATGAAGCTGCTTGTGCTTACCAAGGTTACCTATTGGCGCATATGGCGGTTTACCAAACTCGCGCTTATTTCACTGAGAAATTTGGCTATTTAACAGATAACCCAGAAATTGGGCCTTTGCTTGCAGAGCACTATTGGTTTAAGGGAAATAGCGTCAATCACAATGGTACGATTGAAGTACTTACTGGTGAAGGGTTTAACGCTAAATACTTGGCGGACGAGTGTAACCTATCAACGGAACAGGCTTGGACAATCGAACAACAAAAGATCAAAGCATTAGATTCGCGAACTCGTTCTAATGTTGCGCCATTAAATGCAAAAATTGTAGTTGTCGATGGTAGCAAAGAACTCGCATCTAACCACAGCTCAAACAGCGACATGTGTGATAAGTTTGAACGCTATATCGCAGATGTTTACGGTTGCTAAAGCTCTTTGTATTCCAGTACTTTTTGAATTCAAGTTCTGACAAAAACTGCGCCTTCTAACCGAATAAAGCCCGCTATATCAGCGGGCTTTATTATTTACTCTATCTATTCGTTTCCTACTGTTTAGAAAACTAAAGATGAACGCTTGGTAACTCACTGGTGAGATTGTAGCGCAGTGCTGGGTTAATCAATTTCGGTTCTGCTAACTGCTCATCCCGCCCTTCTCTTCGTTCGACGAACTCAGCTTCAGAGGTCTGATCTTGCATAAAGCTATTGTCATGCTTCTCTTCACCAATAGTTGTCATGTGAATCAGTCCATCGGCTGTTTTAGGGTAGTTATGACATAGATAAACTTTGGTTT
>NZ_JAKJSW010000161.1:0-10139 GCF_050337375.1 Vibrio makurazakiensis
CAAAACGATTTACAGTGGCTGAAAATTTGTTATCATAAGATTTCATATAACTTAACAATAAAAAATAATCTGGCTAGGTGTATGCAAAAAAACAAAGTTTTCAATCGCTTGAATGATATTGAGTGCCCAATAGACATAAAAGCTAAGCTTTTATCTGTTGTAAAGCACATGGAAAAATTTGGTTCGGTAAGTGAACTAGAACTTTGCAAAATTTTTGGGGAAGTAATCTGGAACGATGGTATTGACTACCATTCACACGCATTTTCATTTCGTATTGACGAAGAAAAACGTCACTGTCTAATTTCTAGATTTAAATACCACTAAAATAGAAAAAGGAGCTCTTAGAGCTCCTTTTTTGATTGCCGAAACTAAATCATTATTTATAGATAGGTAAAGGCGAATTGCCTTTAACTTGTCGAATCGCCAAATGGGTATGGATATCCTTAACGTTTTCTAAGCGCTGTAACTTACGTGTAAATGCTTCATATCCCGTCAAATCTTTACTCACGACTTCAAGTAAATAATCATACGCTCCTGAAACGACATGGCAGCTGATTACTTCTTCCATCTCTACAACTGCGGCTTCAAACTTATCAATCGAACGTTCTTGATGATTACTTAAACTGACCTCGACAAATACCGTCATCGCAATTCCTGCTTTCTCACGAGATATCGTCATACGGTAGCCATCAATAATGCCCTTTTCTTCAAGCCGCTTAATACGCCTAGCACAAGGTGATGCGGATAGCCCTACTTGATCAGCTAATTCGGCTGTTGTCAGCCTTCCATCTTTTTGCAACAAAGAAAGTAAATTTAGGTCGATTCTATCCACAATCATCTCACACTGGGTTGTTTCCACTAAAATACGCCAAAATTGTGATGAATTAAAGCCAAATAACATCACCTCGTTCAAAGTTTGCCAACATTCACTAACCAGTAGAACCAATAATATAGATCAGTATCGACACAACAAGACGCATCAAAATGATATATGGATATTTAGCAATTTTCGTCACCTTATCTTTGTGGGCTGGTTTCTTCCTATCTCTAAAAGGCGGTGCTATTTCCGGGCTCACCTCAGCAGATATTGCATTAATGCGCTTTGTACTGCCTGCGCTGATATTATCGCCTTTGGTTTACCTAAACAGACAAAAAATTGCTAACGTTCCATTTAAGTATCTGGCTGGTATGTTTTTAGGATGCGGACTCCCTTACTTGTTGGTCGCAAGCCACGCCATGAGCTTTGCTCCTGTATCACACGGGAGCGCATTAATCCCAGGTACGTTACCACTATTCGTAACTGGTATTGCGGTACTGGCTTTTAAACAGCCTTTAAGCTCGCACCGAGTTATAGGGCTAGGTTTAATCCTAACGGGCATCACCATCTTCTTGAGTTCTAGTATCGTTAACTACGACTGGCAACAAACTCAAGGTCATGTTTTGTTTCTAATGGGAAGTTTTATGTGGGCGGTATTCACGATATCGGCTCGAGTAGCCAACCTAGATGCTTTAGTGAGTGCCGGACTCGTAGCAATAGTCTCTACGCTGCTCTTATTGGCTTCTATTGGATTAGGCTTACTAGACAGCCATTTGTTTAGTACTCCAGTGCAGCAATGGCCATATYCAGAATTAACCGTACATCTCTTATTACAAGGGGTGGGTGCTGGGCTAGTTGCCGCATTTACCTATTTATATGCAGTTAAAAAGCTCGGAGCTGAGCGTTCAGCTGCTTTTGGATCGGCCACTCCCGCAATAGCGACGCTTCTTGCTATTCCTATCTTCGGTGAGATACCTGATACAGCCACATTTGCGGCATTAGTGTTTATCTGCCTTGGGAGCCTAGTCGCCAGCAATATTTTTCTGAAGAAAGATGCCGGTTTGAATTACCAACCTAGCGCTCGCTAATGATTTGATGCAAGACACACATCTTAATAATTTTGAACCTGGCCTTGTTCTCTATTACACTAGCGCCCCTTATCTTTCCAGCGAAGAGAGCTGCAATGCAACGCGACTACACCCTTAATAGTTTATTAACTATGCCACGTCATGATCTTGAAGAGTTCAGCCTACGAATGATCCACCGTTTAGTGCCAGAAGAAGCGATGAACGAGTTATTTACATTCGAGCAAGAAGAAGTGACCAGTGAAGAACGCATGCAATCTGCCAAATTCGATGCAATGTTAAGAATGACGGCCATCGCTCTTGGGGAAATGCACCTAGCATTTTCTGAGTCAGACAACTCTCAGCAAAACATTGAAAGAATGACTCGCTTGCTACTTTGGCACTTCTACTCGGTATCATTCAATTTAGAGGAAGCGATCAACCTAGAGATCCACTGTGCGAAAGTAGAAGAGATATTGAAGAAAGCTCCGACAGAAGCCTTTGGTTGGGTAAAAGAACTGACAGAGTTACTGCACTACTATGCAGAAGTCAGCGATAAAGAAATTAACAACGATAAGACCTAAATTTATCGTGAACCATCAAAAAAGCCAGTAGCGATTGCTACTGGCTTTTTTAATATCTATTCGATGGTAAAACTTAGAAATGAAGCTGGATTACCGATACAACGACTGCACCGGGGCGTCGAATGCCTTCTATTTCAACGCGAATTTCACGTTCAATCTCTAAGCCTTTTTTGATTGGTGTTACTTTTAATAATGTACTTTTTGCTCGTACATTACTTCCTGACTTTATCGGGTATGGGAAACGTACTTGGTTTAAGCCAATGTTCACTACCATCTTCGCCGTTGGAAATTGAGACTGGTCAGGATCAATGCTGTCCGTAAGCTTCGGCAGCAAAGACAATGTTAGGAAACCATGAGCGATCGTCGTCTTAAAGGGTGAGTCAGATTCAGCTTTTTCTGGATCGGTATGGATCCACTGCATATCTTCAGTGACTTGACCAAATTGATTAATACGATCTTGGCTTACGTTTGCCCAATCACCAGTGTGGATCACTTCACCAACTTTATTTTTCAAGTCGTCAAACACCAATTGAGCTTCAGGTTTGAGTTCTATTGGTTTTTCTACTGGCGCATCTTCGTTACCTGCAGGAGCAAGGTGATGTTCACGTACCCAAGTAAAAAAGTGGCTGTTTTGCGTTCTATTACGAAAGTCGCCCCAATACTCTTTCAGAGCTGGAGACATCCATTGCATAAACTCAGAGTGATTTAATGAGAAACTATCACCCTTGTGTTTAAATAATTCGACTACTTTCATGAGAACCCCAGTGGCGTGTGTTGATGACCTAACCCACTAATTTTGWAGCACTTCACACTATTCTGCAAATACTTTCGAGCCTACAAGCGTTCGCTCAATCAATTAAACACTTATAAATCAAAATGTTACCAATAAAACACCATTTTATTTTTTGAATTTATAAAGCTTAATGTCCTATTTTTTATAAATAAAACACCTAATATGCAACACCTTTTATTCCAAACCCATATAAGAAGCGTTATAAATAACAAAAGAGACCATACAATTTGCATGATCTCTTTGGGTTGTAGACTTGCCACTAAACTGAGTTTTCCTACTCAATTTAAACGACTTTTACTGCATCACTTACCTAACACTAGTCATCATCTAGTGGGATAAGTTTGGTGTTGCCTCCGTGCGCTTTCTCACGGCGACGTTGCACGAATGCATAGAAACCAGGAATTAAGAAAGTACCAGCAAGTAACACGCATAACAGACCGCCAATAAGCGAAATGCCTAATGAATTCTGGCTCACATGCCCCGCTCCTGCAGCAAAGATAAGTGGGAAGATACCTAGAATGAATGACCACGATGTCATGTTCACGGCACGGAATCTTAACGTTCCCCCTTTAACCGCAGCATCTGCAATTGGTACATCTTTGTCTTCACGCTCTACTTTTGCGAATTCCACAATCAAGATTGCGTTCTTGGCCGCAAGCGCAATGAGCAACACTAAACCAATTTGAGCATAGAGGTTCAGTGGCGTCCCTGTGATCGTCAACGCGATGAACGATCCCAAAGTCGCAACTGGTACCACCAATATAATCGCCAGTGGTATTGTCCAGCTCTCATATTGAGCAACCATGAACAGATAAATGAAGATCAATGCGAGTGCAAATGCAAATATCGCCTGATTACCTGCCAAGACTTCCTGGTAAGCCATCCCAGTCCATTCGTACTGATAACCTTGCGGTAGCATTTCAGCAGCAACTCTTTCCATTGCTGCAATCGCATCACCACTTGAGTAGCCAGGTGCTGGTTGCCCCTGTATCACAGTGCTGCGGTACATGTTGTAACGCCACGCAACGTCTGGCTCAAAGATCTGCTCATGAGTTACCAACGTACTCAGCGGGATCATTTGACCTTCATTAGAACGTACATGAAAACGCGCTAAATCATCCATGCTGCTTCGGTGTTCGCTATCCGCCTGCATTGTGACTCGATAGTTTTTACCAAACATCGTGAAATCATTCACGTACAGCGAACCTAAGTTCCCTTGCAGTGTTTGGAATATCGCAGACAACGGCACACCCAACTGTTGCGCTTTCTCGCGGTCAATATCAACATAGTAGTGAGGTACATTGGCGCGGAAAGTACTGAAGGTATAGGCTATCTCAGGCTGCTTATTTGCTTCTTGAATAACATCATTCATTACCATGGCAAGGTCAGTACGACTACGTCCAAGCGTATCTTCAAGTACAAACTCGAAGCCTGACGCAGCACCCATTCCCGGTACGGCCGGAGGCCCCATAGCGAATACGACGGCCTGTGGAATTTCAGTTGCAGCTCGGCCATTAATGCGTGCAGATATTGCTTGCGCGGAATGTTCCCCATCAAGATTGTTTCGTGTTTCCCAATCGTGAAGTTTAACAAACATAGACGCACCGTTAGACGCTGAAGCACCTGTCATGAATGCATAGCCGTTAACCAGCGTTACGCCATCTACCCCAGCTTCTTGCTCTACCATTTCAAGTAACTGTTCAGTGACTTCTTCTGTACGAGAAAGTGAGGCAGCGTCTGGCAATTGAACGTTAACCAGCAAAATGCCCTTATCTTCTTGCGGTACAAATGCCGTTGACGTGTTTTTCGCAAAGAACGTTACAGCGGCCAGCGCAACAAAGAAGAAAGTGACAAGCAACACTGATTTCTTGACTAAGAAACCTGCCACTTGGCCATATTTCGTCGTAACTTTATCTAGACCGCGGTTAAACGTCTTGTACCAACGTGCTGTATTGCCACCACCTTGCTTTAGAACCAAAGAACATAGCGCTGGGGACAGCGTTAGAGCATTGATTGAAGAGATAACCACTGCGATACAGATAGTTAACGCGAACTGGCGATACATGATGCCCGTAATACCCGGCAGCATTGCTACAGGGATAAACACGGCTAGTAGCACTAAGGTCGATGTCACGATTGGCCCAGTTACCTCTTTCATCGCAATAAGTGTCGCTTTACGAGGAGAGATAGTTGGGTCCTTGGCCATCGTTGTGTCAACGTTCTCGATCACGAGAATCGCATCATCAACCACAATACCAATCGCCAAAATCAGACCGAATAAGGTTACCGTATTAATGGTAAAGCCGGTCATCTGCATAATGGCAAATGTGCCGATTAAAGACACCGGAATTGCGACGACTGGAATTAAAGTAGCTCGGGCACTGCCTAAGAAAAGGTAAGTTACCGCGATAACTAATAGGATCGCTTCAATAAGCGTTTTAACAACCCCTTTTATCGATTCAGCGACAAACAACGTGGTGTCGTAACTTGCTTCATAAGCAAAACCTTCAGGGAAGTTGGCACTCATGTTATCGAGAAGAGCCATAACAGCCTGACCACTTTCAAGCGCATTGGCATCCGACTGAAGTGACAATGTCACGATAGAGGCATCTTGACCACGGTATTTACCATTACCATCGTAGAACTTTTTACCTAGTTCAACGCGCGCAACATCTTTCAAATAAACAGTAGAACCGTCACTATTTGCTTTTAGGACAACGTTTTCGAATTCATCTGCTGTTTCTAGTCGACCTTTGGTCACGAGGTTAAACTGAACTTCTTGAGGATTATGGTAAGGAGCAGCGCCCACTCGACCAGCAGCTACCTGTACGTTTTGTTCTGCAAGTGCAGCATACACATCAGACGTCGTTAAATTCAGGTTTGCCAYCTTTTCAGGATCAAGCCAAACACGCATTGCGTATTCACCGCCACCTAGCACGTTCACTTCACTAATACCGCTAACACGCGCAAGCTGGTCTTTAATGTTTAAGTTAACGTAGTTGATCAAGAACTGATCATCGTACTTTCCATCAGGAGAGTAGAAGTTAAGCACCATTAACAAGTCTGGTGAACGTTTTTTCACCGTAACACCAACCATTCTTACTTCTTGTGGAAGCTTCGATTCGATCTGTGAAACACGGTTTTGTACGTTGACCTGCGCCATATCGGGGTCGGTACCAACATCAAACGTCACGTTAAGGTTATACGAACCATCGTTGGCGCTCTTTGAAGACATATACAACATATCTTCAACACCATTAACGGAGGTTTCTATCGGGTCAGCTATCGCCTGTTCGACGACCTCTGCGCTTGCACCCGTATAGTAAGCAGTGACACTTACAGATGGAGGACTGATTTTTGGATATTCAGCGACAGGCAAAATTGCCAAAGAAATAGCACCCGCCAAGGTTAAARTAATTGAAATAACCAGTGCGAATTTGGGCCGCTGTATAAAGAAACGACTTAGCATGCTTACGCTCCTTATTCGGCTGTTTTAGTATCAGGTTCTTGAATACGAACAGCCATACCATTACGGATACGCTGTAAACCTTGGGTGATAACCACATCTTCAGGCTCTAAACCTGACTTGATGATAATACCTCCAATAACCTGATCACCCATCTCAACGTTACGACGTTCGACAACATTACCTTCGGTGACCAGCATTACGAAGTTACCTTCTAAATCTGTCTGTACCGCTCTACGAGGGATACTCATTACTTCGATGGACTGCTTTTCTCGTAGGTTAACTCGGACATGTTGACCCGGTAATAGCTGTTGTTCCGGGTTATCAACAATCGCACGCATAGCCAAAGTTCCGGTATTAAGGTTAATGCGGTTGCCTAGATAATCGAGCTCGCCAAAATGTTCATACGCTTCACCATTCTCAAGCATAATTTGCACTTCAACGGCACTAGAATCTCCACCGCCATTTCCTTCTATTTTGTCTAGACCCAGCGCCAAACGCTCACGTTCACTGATGCTAAAAGCAGTATGAATTGGATCAAGGCTCACAATTGTCGTCAGTACACCAGATGAAGGAGAAACTAAATCACCCTGGCTCACTTTAGTGTCACTAATTCGGCCAGAGAAAGGCGCTAGAATTTTCGTGTGCGAAAGGTTTACATTTGCCGCGATCAATTGCGCTTTTGCGGCTTCAAGCTGAGCTTCTCCACCAAGTAAAGTTGCGGTTAGTGCATCAAATTCAGACTGAGAAATGCTGCCTTTCGGTAGTAGCCTTTTTCCACGTTTGAAATCAAGTTGAGCTTTTTTCAATGCCGCATTGGCTTGAGCTACTTCTGCCTTAGCACTTGCTACTTGAGCTTCAAATGATGAAGGTTCGATTGTGTAAAGGAGCTGCCCTTTCTCAACCGTTTGCCCTTCTTCAAAATGGCGGCCTTGAAGGTAGCCAGACACTTGAGCCGTAATAGCTGTGTCTTCTACAGCCTCTATACGGCCGATGTAAGATTTACTTTGTTGGTGAGGAATGACATTAACATCCTGTACTGCCACAAGTGGTAAAGGCGCTTGATTGGCTTTTGAGGCGTCCTCGCCACAGCCAACCAGAAGAATGGAACTTGCTATTGCCGTCAGGATAAGCTTTTTATGCATGGGTATACCGTCATATTTAGTCTTAGAACAGCATAAAAGTTACCTAGCACACGTAGGCTCAATGTCCGAGGAATATCAATTATTACAGCGTCAATTGTATCAACCTGTAACATGAAACTTGGTGTTTATAAATTGGCTACAATCAACTAACAAAACTGATGCAAATTACGTGTTCGGGCTTTCCGTCAGGCCTTTTATCGCCTACCATGGACGCTATCAACAAAACACACCCTATTTAATCTTTAAGGTATCAATCATGATTTCAAAATGGGCTAAACGCTTCTATCAGATGGCAGAACTGGTCGGCTCTTGGAGTAAAGATCCTTCAACGCAAGTTGGCGCTGTTATTACAAAGCACAATCGCATCGTTTCTGTTGGCTTTAATGGCTACCCACATGGTGTTTCAGACAGTGCTGATACTGATGACCGTGAAATGAAATACTTAAAGACACTTCACGCTGAAGAGAATGCAATCCTATTTGCTAAGCGTGACCTCGATGGTTGTGAGATTTGGGTTACGCATTTTCCTTGTCCAAACTGTGCTGCGAAGATCATTCAGACTGGCATTTCATCTGTACATTGCCCAGAACAAAGTGAAGACTTCCTATCTCGTTGGGGTGACAAGATTAAAGTGAGTCAAAGTATGTTTGAGCAAGCTGGAGTAAAAGTGGACTGGCTGCCAATCAACGACTTAGACTAGCGAGTATATTCATTGGCTGTTTATGACGTAAGCACTTAACCACCCTATGAACAAAAGCAAGACAAACAAAAAGCCGAAAGTTATTAACTTTCGGCTTTTTCGTATCACGATTACATGCCAGCGTTCCCACTCGCACCGTTTCTAGCGATTCAGAATTACCTCATTCAAAATCAAAAGTACCTAGTTCGAATTTTCTGGCGGAAATGCCACAGCGTACGCTTCCATGAAGTCTTTCCTGATCTCTTGCTCTAAATGAGTCGCTAACTCTGTCGGACAAAATATCATGTAATGAACAAGCTGTTCACCCGTTACCGCACTCGTAATGTGAATGTGGGGCTCTGGGCCAGGAAGGTCAACACCAGCATGCTTTTCAATGACCCCATTATAACGGCGAGCAACGTCGATGAACTCTTCACTATGATGTTCAATTTTTGTAATGAGATCAGGTACCAATGGGTACAAGTTTACAAAGTCTTTCACCGTGATAGCGAAGTTGTGGTAAACATAGCGTTTCATGAAGTTAAGGTTCTTTACAGGGTATGTAAAAAACATGCTGTTTGGCAGTGTCGCGGTTTTACCCGTGTAGTGGTACTGCCCATGATACAAATCGATTTCCTGTATCACGGTCGCCATCATATTATGCTCGATGACTTCACCACTGAGTTTACCCACTTCTATCCAGTCACCAATGCGAAATGATCGAGAGCTTGCTCGCTGGATTGAACCAGTAAAACACAAGATGATCTCTTTCGATGCCACGACAATCGCAACCGCAATAGCGGTTACCGACAGCGCAAACTCACTGATTTCAGACTTCCACAATATAAAAAGCGTAAAGACAATAAATGCGAATGTGCCATTTTTGGTTCTCGACATCCATTTGCGTTGATCTTCTGTCAGGAAGTCGACATCGCCTCGAATACTAGAGAGGGTTATTCGCCTTACCATCAAGACCACCGCAATGATCAACATGCTAAAAACAAACTTATGCGCTAATAGGAAGTCAATCGCCAGCCATAGCTTTTCCATCTTTACTCCAACATTCTGATACTACTGCTAAAGCTAGGGTATCATTGAATCTTTGCAGAAGTAATAAACTGCCCAAAAGTTTCACACCAAATCACAACCGTATTGTACTGATTAATATCAAGACCCGATGGAAGGGCTACATTAAATCGGTCAAACGTTTTTACATCGCCAGCTAAGAACATTTGTGACTTACTCTGGTTGAAGGCGTCCTCAGTTTCTATGTACTTCGGTGATAAATACACTTTGTAGTCAGGCCCAGGAGCAAGCTCTCCTTCAAAAACTACCGCTTCTTCACTCACGGATACTACGCCTTCCCCCCAGTGTAAAAAGTCACTATCAGCTCTATCTTTACTGAATGTTCCCGTGTAAACAGCATTTTCTGCAGCCGTTTGAACGGATATCTGGGACGGAGACTCCGGCTCAATCAAAATCGGTAGGCTATAAATACCAAGCCCAAAACCAACAGCACCCACGCTAAGGTGGGTGCAAAGTAATACTAACTTATTCATCGTTTACTCCCTTAATACGTATAGGAAGTATC
>NZ_JAKJSW010000162.1:0-10034 GCF_050337375.1 Vibrio makurazakiensis
ATCCATTAGCGTGTTGTATTCAGATTGCTCCAAATTAGGCATGCCGTAAGGCATTCCCCACGTAGGGTTGTCATGTTCGTAGGCCGCGTACTCTTCTATTGTTGGGCAGGTTTGCTGTCTATCGACTGAAAAGTCGAAGCCTTCTAACTGAGCTTGCTGAGGCAACGGATGGTTTTCTTTTTGTTGCAGCATTCTTGCCATTAAGCCCGCATCTAAGTTGGCTGTCGTATTCTGTATGCGTTCATTAAGAATCGGGTGGAAGTCGGCATCTCGCCATTCTTGTGTGGTGGTCGCATCTTCAAACAAGCGAGTAGGCGCTGTAGCTCTTAAACGTGTTCCTTCATAAACCAAGTTCTTGCTTGCACCACGATCGATCCCTTCAACAGAAGACATTTTAAGCTGGCAAGGTGCGTCGTAACACGCATGACAAACCACACAGCGATTATCGATGATAGGTTTTACTTGGTTGATAAAGTGCTCGGCTTGAGCGGATACAACAGGGACTTGTCGTTCACGAACTTCGGGTTTACCAAACAGTTCGTTGTAGTTCAGTCCAGCGTAAACAGCACAACCGGAAAAAATAGAAACGAACGCCAGTAGTAAGATTTTTTGTAGATTCATACGCGTAATGAAGAGTTGAATTTTTTATAAGTATATCGCAAATGATTGAAAATGCTCATAGTGATCGTGAGCCGACATATCAAAACAGAACAAGCTGCGATCAAACAATATCTCCTCCCTGAACTATCCATATTTCATAATCTCAGCGTGTAAAAAAAGAGGATAAATTCAGAGTTTTGATAATGAAAGTTGTGATCTATTTAAAAGATACCGTGTATATGCCAGTTTAGTTTGCCGACRATATCACAAGCTGCGTCGGAATTTATTGAGAGATTTTTTAGATAATTCATAGTGTGAACAAAGAGGTTATTAAATAACAAGTTATTAAGGTAAAGTATGAAAAAAACAATCATGAGCGTCTTGGTGTCTTCTGTTCTCGTATCTCAATTATCAATGGCTGCTGCGCCAAACACTGAACTTCAATTAATGCCTTACCCAAAAGAGGTGAGCCTAAATTCAGGTAAAGTTGTTATTAATCAAGATTTTGCAGTTTATGTGTCTGACTATTCTTCTGGTCGTATAGAGCGTTTAGCTCAGCGAATCATCGATCGTGTGGAAAAACAGACAGGTTTACTTCTTAAGAACCCAATAGCTGAATCTGCGGAAGAAGCGACATTAATTCTTGATGTTAAAAAAGCGTCAACGTCGGAAGTTCAGGATCTCGATACTGATGAGTCTTATGAGTTAGCAGTAGAAAAGAACCAAGTCGTTTTGTCTTCGACTTACCCCGATGGCGTGATTGACGGCGCGGAAACCTTTTTACAGTTAATTACAACGGATTCTGAATCGACTTATATTCCAAACGTGAGTATTTCAGATGAACCGCGCTTCAAATACCGTGGTTTACTTATCGACTCTTCACGCCACTTTATTGAACTAGAAACCGTTAAGCGTCAAATCGACGGAATGGCTTCCGCTAAGCTAAACGTATTACATTGGCATTTAACGGATGACCAAGGCTGGCGCATTGAATCTAAAGCGTATCCGCGACTTCAAGAAACTTCGTTGGGCGGCCAATACTATACGCAGGACGAGCTCAAAGAAGTGGTGGAGTACGCACGCGATCGAGGCATACGAGTCATTCCGGAAATCAATTTACCATCTCATGCTAGCCAAGTTGTAAAGGCATATCCTAACTTGGGTTCTGGCGACGCTAAAGACTACCAAGGTACGATAGAGTGGGGCGTATTCCCGCCATTGTTAGATCCAACAAACCCGGACGTTTACGAATTTGTCGATCAAATCGTTGCTGAAATGGCCGAAATCTTCCCTGATAACTCACTTCATATTGGTGGTGACGAACCTATGTATGGGGAATGGGAAGGGAACGAAAATATCCAAGCCTACATGCAAGATAATAATATTGAAGATGAACGAGCATTACAGGCGCACTTTAATGCCAAGGTACAAAAAATCTTAGCTAAGCATGGAAAGGACATGAGCGGTTGGGATGAAATTTATCACCCTGATCTGCCAAAGAGCATCACTATTCAGTCTTGGCGTGGTCACGAGTCTCTAGCAAACGCAGCAAAAGATGGCTTCCAAGGTATCTTGTCTACGGGCTATTACATCGACCAACCTCAGCCAACTAGTTATCACTATCGCAATGACCCAATCCCTAAAGGGTTAACGGTTGACGATGAAGTGCACTCTGGCGAAACATTTGAAACTTATACTTGGCAAAAACCACGTGGTAAAGGTTCAAACCGTAAAGGTACATTAACCATTATTACGGCTAAGGATGGAACCGCTCGCGCATTCACGGACTACAACGGTAAACCACGTGCAGAAGTGGCAATAACGGAATACGAAGCAGGTAAGCGCTTTGTTGGTCACTTCGATAACTTTATGTCTTACACCAATTTTGTATTAGATATTGAAGGCGGAGAAATTAATAAAGAGACGTCTTATCAAGTGATAGGTAACGTTCGTTGGCCAACATTCGGTACTAAAACTGCAGGCAGCGATCTTGAAGGAACAGAGGTGCCTACGCATAAGCGACCATTTAACTTACCAAAAGAGTTAGAAGACAAAATCCTTGGTGGTGAAATGACATTGTGGGCAGAAAACGTCTCTGATGAAACGTTAGCAGTGCGTTTATACCCAAGAGCATATGCGATTGCAGAGCGTCTTTGGTCTCCAGAAACACTAACAGATGAAGACTCGATGTACGAACGCATGCAAAGTGTTTCTGCCTGGTCAACAGTATCTGTTGGTTTAAATCATGAAACAAACCCATATCGTCAGCGAGTTCGTTTGGCTGGAAGTGTAGATGTTGCGCCTTTAAACACCTTAGCTGAGTACGTTGAGCCTGCACAGTATTACGCTCGTAACTGGATCAAATTCAATAATGGCGTATACCATCAATTTGAGCGCTTGAACCGCTTTGTTGATACGTTACCTGTTGAGTCATACCGTGTTCGTGAAATGGAAAAACTGGCAAATTCTGACGACCTAGGTGCAACTCGTGAACTTCAAAATGATTTCTTTAAAATCATTACCAACCACAAAGTTGTGGCTGAAATGATAGAGGGGAACCACATGATGAAGGAGTCTTTGCCACTTGCTGAAGCGACTTTAAATATGGCGGTGTTAGGAAACAAGCTCGCTAACATGAAACTGAAAGGCGAAACGCTGTCTACATCAGAAGCGACCCGTTACATGCAAGAAATTAATGAAGCTGCTCAGCCGAAAGATGAAATGATAGTTGCTTTGACTCGACCAGTAGAAATCTTGTTAAACGCTGTTAAATAGGCACGAGTATTATTGCTCTAAGCTGAATAGCGAAAAGCTACATCGTTATTTATGGTTAAAAATTTGCAGATAAACAAAAGAGCTTAACCTTAGGGTTAAGCTCTTTTTAATTGCGCTATGTTAGCTTTGTATTACTTGAGTACGCCTTTCATGTCGTCAATCATTAACTGCGTTGCAGTGATCCCACTAGCAGATATATACCAGGCTTGAGCGTTAAGGTGCGCTATCTTTTTGTTACGAGCAGCACTCGTGTTGTTGATTAACGGGTTGTTAAATTGCTGTAATGCCTTACCTTGCGATCGCCCTATGGCTTGGTCGCGGTCGAGTACCAATAGGTAATCCGGATTGGCGGTTGCTATGTACTCAAAGCTGATTAAATCACCGTGCCTGGAAGTTTTGATATTCCTCGCCGCTTCTTGAAAGCCGAACAGTTGGTAAATTGCACTATAGCGAGAGTGCTGACCAAAAGTTGATAGATTCCCACCATTGGTCATAACGGTTAAAGCGTTCGCTTGCTGTGCTTTGGTTTGGAGACGGATCTCGTTAATCTGAGCTTGTTGTTGGACAATTGTTTGTTCAATTCGCTTTTCTTGCTCGAAGATCATCCCAAGCATTCTCCATGCATCTTGACTGGTTTCCCAATACTCTGCAGGATCTGCCATAAATAACACGGTCGGTGCGATTTCAGATAACTCTTTCATCGATTCCGAGCTACGGTTACTAACAATGATCAAATCCGGCTTGAGCGAATAAATCACTTCAAAGTTAGGCTCAAATAGTGAACCTACAGATCTAAACTTCGTATCTTGATATTCGTTAAGGTAAGTAGGCATCGGTGCTTTTACGACACCAATAGGCTTTACTCCTAAGTGATCAAGTACATCTAAGCTGTCCATCCCCAGTACGATGACTCGTTCTGGTTTCGTTTCGAGTGTAGTGGAACCCATTGGGTGCGACACTGTGATCGTTTTAGCTATAGAAGTACTTGTAGCTACGAGCATGAGAACTAGAGTTGACGCTTGAATGAAATAACGATGAACTACTTTCATTACGATCACCTTTAGAACGCGTAGCTAACATTAAAGCGGAAGTCACGGCCGGCATTGGCATAGCCTTGTGCGACGGTGCTACCAATGTACTGGCTGTATGACGCGTGGTCGTAATAGTACTTGTCGAACACGTTCTTAACAGACAAGGTTAATGCAAGCTCTTCATCACTCATCGGTAACCATTGCGCGTATAGGTCGTGTACCCCGTAGCCAGGTTTCTGTGGGTTTACGCTTGGATCGGCTACATCGGTTAAACGTTCAACAAAGCGAGCGTTCCACCCAAGTTCTACTTCATGAATTGGTGAGTAGGCAAGATCGAGAACCCATGTATCCCCAACAGAAGTACCAATATTCATATTGTCGTCAGATAACACCACGCCATTCAGTTCAGGCTTCGATTGGCTGTAGCTTAAATGTGCAGAGACTGTTTCGAATGAGTAGCCGACGTAAGCCGTTGCGCCTTTGTTTTCAAGGTCACCAAGATTGGTTAGGTGGGTACCGTCGTCGCCAACAACATCTTCGATCTTGCTATAAAACAGAGTAATACCAGCTACAAAGTCTTGGTATTGATAGGCTGCTCCAACCTCGGTGTTGTGTGCGGTCTCTTCTTTGCGATTAGGATCGTTTTTCTTGTAATCGACCACGAACAGCTCTTTGGTTTGCTGACCGCGCAATGCTTGCGCATAACTTGCCTGTAAATTTAGGTTATCGGTTGCTTGGAAACTTAAACCAACGTTTGGGCTTAATCCTTTAGATTCGAACTCTTGCTTCAAGTTGTCTGTCAGTTCGTACCAATCGTACCTAGCACCAGCGCTTAGTATTAGCGCATCGGTTAAGCTCCAGTCGTCTTGAACGAATAACCCAAACACTGTCGCCTTTTCATCAGCCGTTGAAGTGCCTGATCCTGTCTTAAGCTCTGCATTATCTTTTTTGTAGTCAGCACCAAATATTAAAGTGTTTGAATCAAAATTCGCAGTGTTGCTAACTTTTGCACCGTTGGTATTAATAAAGCCATCTGAAGTTCCCCATTTAGGGTGGTCTTTATGTGCAATCCTATTGTCTGTGGTGTAGAGCGTTGTATCGACATTGATCGTATTACTGCCTTTGTAGCCGTGATTCAAAGTAATAGTCTGACGATCAGCTTCTTGCTCTAATACCTCATTTTTGAAACTTGGCTGGAAATGGGGTCTGTTTAGGCGAGGACCATTATCTTCACGATAGTCGTAACTGATGGACGCACTTTGAGTATCAGTAAATTGGCCTGATAATTTGAGTAGAGCGACTTTTTGTACAAGAGCTGTGTAAGGTTGCTCTTCGCCTTCGCCATCAACAATATTGTCTCCGTCAACATAGCTAAATGAGGCGAGAAGACCGACTTCTTCTGCTACTTCACCATATAGGCTAGCTGAACCTTTGTAACCGTTGTTGTTGGTGTAATAGCCAGACTTTACTTGAGCGCCAAACTTGTCGCCGGGTTGCAAAAGGTCGTGGGCATCTTTGGTTGTAAATTGAATGGCACCGCCAAGTGCTCCAGGACCATTGGTTGCTCTACCTGCACCTGCACTTACATCAACTTGTTTAAGAAGTTCTGGTTCAATCGAAATTCTACCTTGGTGATGGAAAAGGCTGCCTGACTGTTCAGCGCCATCGATCGAGATATTGAGCATGGTATCTTCAAGGCCACGTACGTAGATCTTTTGAGATATACCTGATGATCCGCCAACACTGATTTCAGATTCGTTACGAAATACATCATTTAAGTCTTGAGCTTGGCGCTTCTCTAAATCATCAACAGAAATACTGATGTCATTAGCTTGAACTTGCTGGCCAGTAACTTCGATTACTTCGACGTCTTGATTCGCTAAAGTGGGTTGAGAAATAAGCAGTAGTGCACTTGCGATAGAGCTAAGTTTAAATACGGTTTGAAAATTCACCGAAACCTCCGATGTTAATGAGAATTATTATCGGGTTTAATTGTGGTGTTCTATCGGTATTGAGTAAACGGATTTTACAAATGTTACATATCACGCTATTTGATGAATAAAAAAGCCCCATATTGAATCTTATAAGGGGCTTTTGTCGCTGTTTAGTGCAGTTCTAGATATCAACAGGGGAGGGTGACAGTAACGCAAAGCCCTTTTCGTGTAGCATTAGATGCCTCTATGTTTCCATGCACCGCTTGAATATGCCGTTTCGCAAGTGCCAAGCCAACGCCAAAACCTTTACGGGAATTAACCTGATTCTTTGTTTTGAAAAATGGCGTGAAAATTTGGTCATGTAAACCTTCATCGACCCCTGGCCCTTGATCTATGATTGAGACACTCGCAATGCCATTTGATTTCGATAAATGGACTACAACTGAGTCTCCGGGAGGAGTGTAACGTAGTCCGTTACGTAAAATATTTTCAAATGCTTGACCGAGTGCTCGTTGATTTGAATAAGAGAGAGTGAGTGATTCGGGAGCTTGTAAATGTATGAGGCGATCTGGGAACTCAAACTTTGCATCTTCAATAATTGATTCKATTAGCTCTGGAAGATCGACAGGTTCTTCCCGGAGATCTGGTTGTTCATTCTCAATCCATGCAAGTGTTAGAGTAWCTTCCGCGAGCATCCTCATATTACTAATTTCAGACTTTATACGCGTTACCATTAGGTCTGGCTTGATCCCTTGTTCTATACAGTCTAAAGCCATTTCTACACGTGCAATCGGCGTTCTAATTTCATGAGACATATCTGAAATCAAATTGCGGTTATGTGAAATGACAGTTGATGTTCTTTCAGCCATATGGTCAAAGGTTTTGGCAACTTGGCTGATTTCGTCGTTACCTAAGGTTAGTCGAGTAGAGATTCTGGCATCGTAGTTGCCCTTCATAAACTCCTTAGTTGCGAAATGGAAATGTTGTAAAGGGCGCATAACATATCGATATAAGTAGATAGTTAAAGCTAAGAGCGCCGCAAAAGGAATAATGAATCTGAATAGCCAAAATGCATGTGACATATACGAACCTGGGCGCATTCTGTCGGGAAGTATCATGAGAAAGTGGTGATTGGTTGGGCTGAGAGCGACTTCCATTATTGGGTTGTTAGGGAAATCGAGGTGAATTTTCCACTCTACATTACGCCCGATACCATAACCCTCCCAAAAACGTGCGTTTAACGCGTTTCCAGCCACAACTTGAATATCTGATTTTACGACAGTTACCCAAGTCTGTTCTTGTTCGGAAAGTTGATCTAGCCATGCATCAAGCTCTGAAAGTTGATTACTTTGGATAAGTTGTTGAGCCTGTTTCCCCCAACTTACAATTTCTTGCTGATGATTTTTCTTTATATAGCTCATTTTTTCATTGGAGAGAATGGCAACGCTGTGTAGAAGCGAGAAAAAGATCACAACACCAAATGACAAGACAATTAACAGCCGCCAAAAAAGCAGTTTCTTCATTTTAAAATATACCCTTTGCTGTGCACCGTTTGGATACGCCCGCTATTCATTCCTTCTGTAATCAATCTTTTTCTTACTCGACTCAAATGCATGTCTAAGCTGCGGTCATATTGGCTAAAATCCCGTTCCAACACAGCTTGATATAAATAGGGTTTACTTTGGATAGCACCTGCGTTTTGTACAAGAACCCAGAGCAGTTTGAATTGTATCGGCGTAAGTTGAATGGGATTGCTCTGCTTACTTTGCCTAGTCACTCTGACTGTTTGCTCGATGCGGTTAAGTTCTAGTTCTTGATAAACGATATTTTGATTTGTGTTTGCGCTTGAGCTTGAGGAGCCTTTGGTTCGCCTAAGCACTGCTTCTATCCTTAGACTGATTTCAGTGAAGCTACAGGGTTTTGATATGTAGTCGTCTGCGCCTGATTTAAAACCTCGAATTCGATGTTCTTCTGCACCGTATGCTGTGAGCATGATGACGGGTATTTTGAGGTTAGCATGAACAAAGTTAAGTAAGCTAAACCCGTCAATATTGGGTAAATCAACATCCAATAACACTAAGTCATAGTGCTTAAGTTTTAATAWACGGAGTGCTTTTTCTCCGCAAGTGGTACTTGTTACGTGATATTTCTGATGGGATAGGAGGTCGGTAAGCTGCTCGTTTAACGTAGTGTCGTCTTCTACGACGAGTAGTGACCCGTGGTAGTTTGCATCATTGATAGGTGACTGGTGAGCGGAAGATGATACTTCGTTTGAGAAAAGCATAGTGGCAACTAATTATTGATAATGCTTTTCATTATCAATAATTGAAGGGGTGAATGCAATGTCTATAAATTACAGATTTGTAAATAAACCTATTAGAGGGGACTTAACTTCTCACGACGAGGCGAGACTTTTGAATTTGTTAGAAATACGGCTGTAAATGGTATATGTAAAGGGAGCGGGCGTTCCATTGTTTACCAGCAAAAAAAAGAGCCTAACCCTAAGGTTAAGCTCTTTTTAATAAATCTATTCTGAAGATTAAGCGTTTGCTGCTTTCAGTTCAGTAGCTTTTGCTTCAGTAATTGGCTTAGTGATGAAAGCAAGAACGATACATACGCCCATCATAGCTGCAGATACTGTGTAAGCTAGACCGTAACCGCCACCATTAGCCATAGAGAAACCTACAACTGCCGCGCCGATTGCACCACCAATACCCCATGACGTGTATAGAACGCCGTAGTTAGTACCGTAGTTTTTCAGACCATAAAACTCAGCAGTTAGTGATGGGAATACAGCTAGAAGTGTACCGTAACCAATTGCTGCAATTGCAGTACCGATGATTAGCGTTAATTCTGTATTGAAAGTAGCGAACAGAACCATGTTCGCGCCTTGCAGGATGAAAGCAAGAAGAAGTGTACGCACACCGCCAATCTTGTCAGACAGGATACCTGCAGCAACACGGCCGCCAGAGTTGAAGATCGCTAGGATAGAAGCTAGGTAAACTGCGTTTGGCAGATTCGCTTGAACGCTTGCGATGTTCGTGATGTTACCGATGATCATTAGGCCAACAGAAGCTGCAAACGCGTACATGATCCATAAAGAGTAAAACTGTGGCGTTTTAAGCATTGCTTTCCAGCTAATGTCAGTCGCTTTTTTCACTTCAACAGGAGCTTGACCCGCTTTTACTTTTGGCGCTTCAGGAGTGTAGCCTGCTGGTGGGTTGTTAATAGTACAAGCAAGTGGAACTGCTACTGCCAGTACGCCAGCACCAAGAATCATAAATGCAGTGTTGATACCCATTTCAGTGATAAGCATAGACGTTAGCGGTGCTAGGTAAATAGCAGCTAGACCGAAACCAGCAGCAATAAGACCGTTAACCATACCTTTCTTAGAAGTATGGAACCATTTCATTGCAGAAGGAGATAGACACGCGTAACCAAAGCCGATACCAGCACCAGTGATAACACCAAAAGTGATGTTAAGCATAATTGGTGATGTAGCAAAGCCAGAAGCAATCATACCTAGGCCAGTTAACGTAGTACCTAAGATAAGGATTTTACGTGGACCCATGCGATCTT
The DNA here is from genome assembly GCF_050337375.1 of Vibrio makurazakiensis. Lineage (NCBI taxonomy): Bacteria > Pseudomonadati > Pseudomonadota > Gammaproteobacteria > Vibrionales > Vibrionaceae > Vibrio > Vibrio makurazakiensis. The sequence continues at coordinate 9,920 of NZ_JAKJSW010000162.1, forward strand.
GCAGGATACCAGCAACTAAAAGACAAACAGAGAAAGTGATTGTTGCGATAGCGTAAGGTGAAGAAGCTTCAGCTGCACTCCAGCCAAAATCGGTTACAAGTGCTTTGTTAAATAC
>NZ_JAKJSW010000163.1:0-10017 GCF_050337375.1 Vibrio makurazakiensis
GTCTGGTTTCATTGGTCAAGCACGGTATTTGCGTGCTAGCTGAATTAGTGAAAAGGCGTGAAATACTATTCCACGCCTTTTCTATTCTTTGTTGCTTAGTGATTTACGCTTATGCGGTTTCTAGTTCTTTGTCTTCAACGACATTCAAACGTTCGCCATAAATAGGTCGTAGAGCCTGCATAATAATACCGCGGTCAATAACTCCAACAAGCAAACCATTGTCCAGTACAGGTAATATGTGCGGCTGGCTTACTTTCATTGCCTTCGCTCGTTCCTCTAAAGATAGGCTGCTCATGCGAGTTGCAATGCCCATGCTAGAGGTTGGATAAAGCTGCTCTTTGTCGATACATAAAAACTCAGCGACATCGACTAGCTTGTCTTCGCTACCGATAGCTATAACGTCACGACTCATTAAATCGACCACTTTTTGGTTTTTAGCGGGGATATAGTCCTGGCACCATAAGTCGACCATTACATCGTGTACTGAAAAGAATCCTACTAAGCGGCCAGCTACGTCACATACAGGTGCAGCAGTAAGATTGGCACTAAGTAAAGTATCAATCGCAACTGCCGTAGGCATTTCTACAGTTAAAGTGACTGGTTGAGTGTTCATGATGTCTTTAACAAGCGAGTTAGTGTTCATAGTATTTTCCTTAACTGACGTAATAGTGACTGTTTTTGTTATTGCGCTAATGTGCGCTGCTTTTAGTTGTGGTCGGCGATAAATGCTCCAGTTTGCAAGCCCAACAAGTACTGAACCACCTACGATGTTACCTAGCGTGACTGGTACTAAATTGGCGCTGATAAACTGCATAATGTTTAAGTCGGCGTACTGACTTGGGGTTGCCCCAATTTGTAACCAGAAGCTTTCAGGGGCGAAAGTTTGAATAGAGATACCAAGCGGCACCATAAACATATTTGCAACGCAGTGTTCAAAGCCGCTGCTGACAAACATTGCTACAGGCAAAACCGTCATCGCAGCTTTTGTCATGGCATTAGCAGAGCTGAACGTTAACCAAATGGCTAAACACACCAATAAGTTACACAGAACGCCGAGTGCAAAAGCCTGTACAGGACTGTGATGTAGCTTATGTTGAGCAATGTTGAGGGCATTTAGTCCCCATTGCCCTTGGTCCATTTGATATAAGCCCGCCGCACTGACTAGTGCTAGAAGGAATATGGCACCGATAAAGTTACCTACATAAACTTTCCCCCATATCGAGAGCATTTTGCTAAATGTGATCTGCTTATTTGCCCATGAAATGCTGGATAAAACAGAGCTAGTAAATAACTCACCGCCACAGATAACGATTAGAATTAGCCCCATGCTGAACGCGATGCCACCAGCAAGTCGGCTTAGTCCCCATCCTGCATCTTGACTTCCCGTGGTTACCGTAATGTAGAAAAGAAACGCTAACCCGATGAATGCACCAGCCATAATGGCGAGGCTAAGAGTCATACTGCTGCTTTTATTCGCTTTACTAAGTGCAAACTTTTCAGCTTCGGCCATCATCTCTTTTGGAGAAAAAAGTTGATGATTTTCAGAACTGTTTGCTGTCATAACTCCTCCTCAAATTAACTCTCATAACAAGTCCTAATGTGTGATTTAAAATGAATGCAGTTGTGTATTTCCTGACTGCCAATTCAGATTAAGAACATTTGGTGTAGAGGTAAAATTGATAATTTTGACAATCTCTATCAAATTAATTGATATAGTTTTTAGGGGGAGTAGAATGAAATCAATTGCTCATGAAAAGAGTAAAACAAGAGTGATTTTTTGTATCAGTTGGTGAAATTAGGGAAGAGAATTTGCGTTATTCATTAAAACAACTCACCGTCTTCGATGCTGTCGCTGACTCGGGAAGTGTAAGCCTAGCGGCAGACAAACTGGCTTTGACTCAATCAGCCACCAGCATGTCTTTAGCACAATTAGAAAAAATGCTTGGCCGCCCTTTATTTGAAAGGCAGGGCAAGCAAATGGCTTTAACCCATTGGGGTATGTGGCTAAGACCTAAAGCTAAACGTCTATTGCAAGACGCTCAACAGATTGAAATGGGGTTCTATGAGCAACATTTATTGAGTGGTGAAATTCGCTTAGGCGCAAGTCAAACCCCAGCAGAGCATTTAGTACCAGACCTTATCAGTATTATTGATAACGACTTTCCTGAAATGAGGATTGACCTGGGTGTTAAGAGTACGCAGAGCGTGATAAACGGAATACTCGATTACAAATACGACCTTGGCGTTATTGAAGGTCGTTGTGACGATAACCGACTTCATCAAGAAGTGTGGTGCCAAGACCATCTAACAGTCGTAGCATCAGCTCATCATCCGTTCGCAAAGTGTGAACGCGTAAGCCTGGCGCAGCTAGAGCAAGCCAAGTGGGTATTACGTGAACATGGCTCAGGGACTCGTAAAGTGTTCGATAGCTCAATACATCACTTAATAGAAGATCTTGATGTTTGGCGTGAGTATGAACACGTTCCTGTTTTACGAAGTTTAGTTGCAAATGGACAGTATCTAACTTGTTTACCTTTTTTAGACGTGGAAAGGTTTATTGAATCGGGTCAGTTAGTTGCTCTGAATGTTCCTGAGTTAGAAATGGATCGTACACTTTCGTTTATTTGGCGTGCTGACATGGCTGAAAACCCTTTAGCTGAGAGCATTAAACGTGAAGGGAAACGAATGATGAAGCGTAAGCCGTCCATATTTTAAAGAACAATCTTTCCATATCTAAATAACTATTAATGTTGTTTTAACGATTGCGTCAGAATACTAATGAAAAGTACGTTGTCCGATACATGGCATATGTGACTTTGATCACCTGAAAATGATGATTCTTCCCATAATATATTGTCTTGATTTTATGTGAGGCTAAGTTCAGTAGTGTCTACGGCTTAGAAAAGAGTATGAGTACATTAGTCGCGATTTCGTTAACAACAGGGATTTTGTCCGGCCTTTGGGGATGGATAGCCATATCATTTGGTTTGCTGTCATGGGCTGGATTTTTGGGTTGCACCAGTTATTTTGCTTCCCCGACAAGTGGGTTCAAAGGACTGGCTAGTAGCCTGTTAACAAATATGACCGGCGTATTCTGGGCGATGGTGATTATCCATAGTTCTACTTTTGCTGGCCTAGAGATWCTTGGTTACGTTATTACCGCAATTGTTGCCTTTTTAATGTGCATACAAGCAAAGCAAACATGGTTGGGTTACATCCCAGGTACGTTTATTGGTTGCTGTGCAACATTTGCAGCGAATGGAGACTGGCAACTTGTCGTGCCTTCTTTGTTACTCGGCGGTGTATTCGGTTACTTGATGAAAACAACAGGGCTTTGGCTACACGGAAAATCAAATCAGTCTTCAGAGGACAGTAAGCAGGCTATCAAAGTGTCGGCAGATAAAGTGCAAGCATAGTGATGAAAGGCTTCTGAATTAGAAGATTACCCCCAATTAATTTGTATAAAGTATTTGTACAGGCACATCTATTTAGATGTGCCTTTTTTGTTCGTTTTTTAATGTAGCAAAATCTTAGGTGTTTCCATTGGCCATGGTAATGACCCGCTTGAGTGTCCAACGTAACAATAGAGGAATACACTCTTGCCCTCTATTTTCACAATGAGAAACTATGGCTAAAGCTAGGTCTGGTTTAGCGTGCTTTTTGAGAACTTTACTTACTACTTTCTTGGGTGGAATAGGGTGATCGTGAGGGATCTTAACCATATCCTTAAAGAAGTTTTCGAACCCATTAGAATATAAGTAATGCTCGATATCTTTTTCAGGTAGTTCCGTTAATCGATGCCTTGCTTGATCTTGCCCCAGTTGCGACATCACCGCTGCTGCGTATTTTTTCCCTGCAGCATCGCCATCTGTCACCACATGCCAATCAATACCAAATGCTTTAGCGACCTTAATCAAAGCTTTAAGTCCTGACTGTGCAAATTCAATGATCTGTACGCCTTCTGCTGCCAGATTAAAACCGCACTGATTAGCCAATTCATTGAATAACCAAACCTCAGTTTCACCTTCTACCAATAGCCAGCAACGAGCGTAAAGCGCACCTGAGCGGTGGAAACGAATGTGAAACCCAATTCGTCTCAACTCATCTTTACAGAACTTATTTGTATTCAATTGTGTTGCAATAGTCTTGTCTGATTGGCGTACTAAGCGACGAATAGATTGCAAGGGAACAGCTGCAAGTAGGTCTCCACTGTTTGTGGTAAGGATTTTTTGCATCGGGAGCTGCTGAAGTAAGCCCCATGCTCTGGCAAGATGTGTTGGGTGGAGTCGCCCTTCGGGATCTTCCAGGATCAGCAAAGGTCGCGCGCAGCGCCGAAGGTCGGTTGGGCCTTTGGCTTGTAGATAGGCATTGAGTAAACCCATAAACAATAGTCTTGTCTGTTTGTTCTGAGTTTCTTCAACAATTTGATGAACACTTTTGTCGTTTGGAGACATCGCATACAACAACCCGTCTCTTGGCTTTCTAGGGTTCTTGCGTGATTGGCTCTTAAAAGAGAAGTAGTGGTCAACTAAAGTCTGCATTGAATTTAAGCTACTGCGCATTTCACCTTTATTAACGTGGCCGGGTATCGCTAGTAGTCGTCGGCAAGTGTTGTCGATGCGTTTTTCTGCGCGGCCATTTGCGCTCACAATGGTGTTGTTGATATTGAAAGGGCGGTCAAAGTAACGTGAGTCTCGTAAGCGGATCACCGGATGAAGCGTCATTAACTCGTGTGCGAGCTTTTCTGAATGATGAAGTTTAAGTGGATTGCCTTCTAAATCGAGAAACGCATAGTGTGTCGTCGTTTCATACTGTTCAAGCGTGGCACTGATTCGATAATAAATTCGATGAGTTCCGAACTCATCTTCTACCCAAATGGGTTTTAGCCGCCGGTAGCGACCTGAGTTGAGTTCACTTTTGTCATTGGCTTTAAGTGACAAGACAATTTGAAGGTGTTGCGATTGAGGGTGAGAAATAGAGTAGTCAACATGGAAGTCTTGCATTTCAAACTGGTATGGCACGCCATCAGCGGGCAAAACAACAGACAACGCATCAAGTAATGATGACTTACCCCAAGTATTTTCGCCTATTAACGTTGTCAGCTCATCAAAAGCTAATGACAAACGCTTGATACCGCGAAAACCAGAAATCTCAATCCTTTCTAGTTGCATAGGCAGCTCCTTAGCGAGTGAACCTGCTAATGCTTTGAAAGCTAACAGGTATCATTAATCATAATAGATAAATTTCGCTGAAGTAGGTTGTACGGTCACAATTGTGATTCAAATTTTTGAAACACGTGTCCTCTTATATAATGTGACCGTGTAAAAAGATAAGAAATTTCTTTGCAGTGGAGTTTCATAAAATTCACGATTCTGTCATGATTCTGAGCTTAGTATGGAAGGGAAAAGAGAGAGAATATATGAAGAAAGAGAACCAGCCAGTCAAGATGGTACTGGCACATATTAACGACACCCATTCCTACTTTGAACCGACATCATTACAGCTATCATTAAAAGTGAACCACAGCATCATAGAACCTTATGTCAGTGCTGGTGGGTTTGCGCGTATTGCCACACGATTCAAACAACTAAAAGAAGAAGCGAAACGTCAGGGCAAAGGTACATTGTTTCTACATGCGGGAGATTGCTTTCAAGGAACGCTGTATTTTTCTTTGTTTAAAGGTCGAGCAAATGCAGACTTACTCAATTCACTAGAAATTGATGCAATGACCTTAGGCAATCATGAACTTGATATGGGTAATGAACCGGTCGCTAAGTTTGCTCGAAAGATTAACTTCCCCTTATTGGCGGGCAACTGGGATCTTTCTAACGAAGACCAGTCAAAAGAACACACACTCGTCAATAATTCGCTGGTCAAGTCTTACCTACCAGAGTCACAAAGTGCTGACTTTATAGTAAAAGAAATTGATGGCGAACCAATTGCTATTTTTGGGTTGTCACTCGATAAGATGGCAGACATTGCAAACCCAGATTTCGATACCCCTTTTATTAATGCTATTGAAACGGCACAAGCCACATTAGAAGCAATTCATGCGCAGGGTATCAATAAAATTGTTCTATTAAGCCACTTAGGTTATGACGCAGATTTAGAACTAGCAAAACAGATACAAGGTATCAGTATTATTGTTGGTGGGCATAGTCATAGACTCCAGGGTGATTTCAGCGATATTGGTTTAGCTAAAGACGATGACTATGGCGTAAAAATTGGCGATACATATGTTGTGCAAGCGGGTTTTCATGCGATGAGCCTTGGTCATTGTGAAGTCGAATTTTCCGCTGATGGTAAGATCACTAAGTTTAATGGTAAGAATGAACTATTACTTGGTCGTAGATTGTTCTTGGATGCGAATTTGAGCGAAACAGGTAGTGATCATGCACATGAACTGGCTTGTAATTTTCTTAATGCTCATTCAAATGTCGTGGTGTGTAAAAAAGATCCTGATATCCAAGGGATACTGATTAATAAATACATCCCGCGCGTAAGAAAGCTTCAGCAACAAATTATTGCCTCAACCGACACTAAGCTTCGTCACGTAAGGATTCCTGATGAACTAGGGCCAAGTGAACTGGCTCCTTTAGTTGCTCAGTCTTTTGTTTACAGTATGAATAAGAAAGGGCATGAGGTTCAGTTTGCGATACACAATGCTGGCGGCGTTCGTAATTCGCTGAATGCTGGGCAAGTGTCAGTGGCAGATATTGCCGGAAAGCTGCTGCCTTTTGCCGTTCCAATCGGTGTCTATCAATTGAGTGGTAAGGCATTAAGACAAACACTGGAAGGGGCAATTAATAATGCCTTGAATAATGGTGTTGTCGGAACAGGTTCTGGCAGTTTTCCTTATACCCATAACTTAAGCTTTCATTACGATGCAAAGCGCGCTCAAGGCGAACGTATCGTTGACCTGAAGATATACACTGAATCAAAGGGTTGGTCTGCTGTAGACGCTGAAATACAATACCTAGGTACATCTTCTGCTTATACCATGAAAGGCAAAGAAGGCTATGACGCGATATTAGATATGGTAGGAGAGGGGTTCGTATCCAACTTATCTATGGCTGATTGTTTTAGCGAGTTTTTGAGTGATAATCCAGGTGCATTGAACCAAGGTCACTCTTTTGATTGTCTAGTTAACGGCTTGGTATAATACTTGCTCATGTTTACTACCACCTTGGAGCTAATGACTTCAAGGAAGGCAACCTTTAAACAATGAAGTTTAATGAGGTTAGGGAGAAAACATGTGGAATCAAGATTGGGTTGATACTGTTGTCGTTGTTGGCTGGGTTTCAGCATGGTCAGCACTTGTCTATTTTGCGCCACTAGCAGGTGTATGAAAGAACAAGTTAGCCATTCGCTAGGTGAATAGTGTTAACCGTAGTGATACATAAAAGGAGCTTCGAGCTCCTTTTTGTATTGTGGAGGAAAATAAATGTAGACGGCTTCCTATTTCAGCCATAATATCCACTTGTTTGGGGAGTAGTTAGCGCAAGCTTATTTATCGTCATCTCGTTAAGCAATAGCTTATCCGGTAAATAAGAGTGGATTCCATCCACTTCAACGAGACCAACGCATTCAACGCTGAAATAACAGATTTTAATGTCTGCTATTTAGTATTTTTTGTTTGCGGAAGGTCTAACTACATAGTTCTTCCGCCCGGAGGAATGATGAACTCAACACAATCCTTAACTGTTATCAGTGACACAGCTCAACACTCGTTTTTATCTTCTAGCTCTATGACTTACGTAGGATTCTTTCTGCTAACTTTAGTGCTGGTTTCGATTGATATCTACCAAACTCGTGGTGGCAACATAACGATTCGTAAAGCCGCAATTTGGAGCATATTTTGGTTCTTGTTGGCTTTCGTGTTTGCGGGCTCTATCTATTTCTTTTGGGATATTTACGCTCCGACGAGTGATTACACTAATCAGAAAGCGGTAGTGTCCTTTATTACAGGCTATTTGCTAGAGAAGTCTCTGAGCGTGGATAACTTATTTGTATTCGCGATTATTTTTTCTCAATACCAAGTCCCGGAGCACTTGCGCCCACGAGCGTTGCTATGGGGTGTTATTGGCGCATTAATACTTCGTGCGATTATGATCGCGGTTGGTGCTCAGCTACTCGCTCAGTACCACTGGGTGCTATATGTGTTTGCTGCGTTTCTAATATGGACAGGTATTAAGCTCGCTTTTGGTAATGAAGAAGAGTCTGTGAGTTCTTACCCAGAGAAGCTAATCCGAAAAGTAGCAAAGGTTACTGACGACTATCACGGCAACTCACTTATCGTGAAGAAAGCTGGGCAGTGGTTTGTAACGCCAATGGTATTAGTTATAGGTGTGATTGCAGTTATGGACGTTATGTTCGCTCTTGACTCCATTCCCGCTATTTTTGCTGTAACACGAGAACCTTTCTTGGTACTTGCTGCAAACGTATTTGCTTTACTTGGCTTACGTTCTTTGTACTTCGTACTACAAGGTATGATGGATAAGTTTATTTACCTAAAGCCAGCACTGTCATTCATCATGGTATTTATCGGTATTAAAATGCTATTGGTCGGTACAAGTTGGGAGATCCCGACTTTTGTGTCGCTAGGGGTTTTAATTACGGTGATGACATTGGCTATAATTGCGTCTATCTATAGTAAAAAAGAAATCATAGATAATGCTAATTAATAACTAGTAAAACTAATCTTAATTAGTGGTAGGCAACTAAGTTATCTATCATTATCAAAAAAGTTATTGTTAATGTTTTGTGACTTAACGCATGCTTGTAAGTGTGCTAAATAGGCGTTATTCATTGATTTACAGACTTATTGAATACTTATTCAATAAGTCTGATTTACTATTAAGTTGCATTGTTAACAGTGTGTTTCATTAGAAAAAGTAATCCCAAGTGTGAGTTTTTGTCATTTTTTCACATGCAAAAAAACGCTTATTATTCATTCCAACAAAACGACACAACGTTCACAAATTTATAGAGAGGCAATCATGGCTCAAGCAATGCAAATGAATACTATCGCTGTTCCAAACTCTATGGATAAGAAGACCTACTCGGTTAATTTCAAAGGATTGATTGCTCACATTTTCGATATTCTATTCGTAGACAACTCGCCACGTAGTTACTACGCAAATGACCTATCGGGACACATGCAAAAAGATATCGGTCTTTACCGTTAATCAAAAGCATAAGAATTTAAAGGAAGCGCCAGCTATTAGATAGCTGGCGCTTTTTTTATGGAAATTTTCTGAAAACCTCGACGGTCTATATAGGTAATGTTCACGATCCTTGGCCTGATATGAAAACTTTTCTTTTACTATCTCTCGCTGCACAACTTTCGTATGCACAAACTTGGGTTCACAAAGGGCAGCCCGCCCAAATCATAGAGTTATATACCTCTGAAGGTTGTTCAAGCTGCCCACCTGCTGATCTGTACCTCAGCGAACTCAAGGCTAACCCTGACTTGTGGAACAAAGTGATTCCGATGGCATTTCATGTCGATTATTGGGATTACTTAGGTTGGAAAGACCCTTACGCACAGCCGCCCTTTACGCTACGTCAGCGCCTTTATAAGAAGTATCAAGTCGTTGAGAGTGTTTATACCCCGAGCTTTGTGGTTGATGGCAAAGAATGGAGAGGTTTTTTCAATTGGTTAAACCAAGATTTACCAGAAGTCAGTAAACGATCGGCTAAAAAACTATCTATGACTATAGATGGCAGTCAGGTATCGATTGAGTATCACGATCAACAAGCACTTGATCTTACTTTGGTGGCGATAGCGAATGAAAGGTTCACCGAAGTGAAAGCAGGAGAAAATCGAGGTAAACGATTGGAGCATAGTTTTATTGTGTTAGAGCAACATCAGCAACGCTCCAATAATGGTTCCTGGCAGCTTGAAATCGTGTCGGAGGATTATGATGTATTGGCGTTATGGGTGACTCCGACAGACTCATTTATTCCATTGCAAACACTAGCAGCGAAGAAAACTGAATAAAACCAACAATAAAG
>NZ_JAKJSW010000164.1:0-9977 GCF_050337375.1 Vibrio makurazakiensis
GTTTCTTACTATGCTGTGCTGCTTTAACAATCATATCAATCAAAGTGATCACAGCTTCATTCTGAGGATCAAACTGATACTTTTGACTTTCATTCTGCTTATCAACACCTAGCGTAAACTGAGTTAGGTTATCGATATTTACCGCAACGCCATCAAAGTAGTGCAGTAGGCGCTCGGCTAGTAAAACTGAAGAAGGAACATCACAAGAGAACAATACTTTTAGGCCATTTAAGCCACGTGGTAAACCTTGCTCTGCAAGCAAATCAATAATTTTTGCAGCATCGCTCAAAGCACGGACAAATGGTACGACGATCTCAACTTCAATCCCTTTCTCTCGTAAGTTTTTGATTACTTGGCATTCAAGAGCAAAGGCCTTGCCATAAGCTTCTGAAGCGTAAAGAGATACACCACGTAAGCCAAGAGCAGGGTTCGTTTCTTGCGGCTGAAGAGATCCGCCAAGGAGAGAGTTATATGCGTAGCTGTCTGCACCACTTAGGCATACACGAATTGCTTTATGCGAAGGTTTAACCGCAGATTCAATCGCAGATACTAGTGTGTCTACGAAATGTTGAGAAGCTGACTTCCCGTTAAGGATTGTATCTAGTGAACTTTTATCTGTATCAGATAATGACGCTAGATTGTTTTCAATGCTCGGGTGGTAGAAAATTTTCTCCATCACAAGCTCAGAAAGCGAAACATAGATATGGTCGGAATTATTATTATCATCATAAGACGGTAATACATCACCTAGAACGAGTTCTGGGTGAAGAGCGCCTTGATTTTCTTGAGTCATTACTGCTCCAGCGGTGGTCTGTTGTGTTAAATCGAAAATACCGAGTGCCGCACGGGAATTCAAGTACTAATCGACCTTTTGGCTAGAACCCACTAATAAAGTAGTAATTATTCCATTAATGATAGATAAGATTGGCGCTAAAGAGTTTATTCCTTAGTTCAATTCCGTTATCTTAACCGCTTCGAAATAGAAAAATAAAGCTATCACATGCCATTAAAAACCGATGAGTTGAGAACCCAAGCTCTTGGGCCAATGCCAACTCCAGCCGAATTAGGCTCTGCTCACCCTATTACTGATGATGTAGCAGAACGCATTGCAAATTCCCGTAGACAGATCGAAGATATTTTAACTGGTCGCGACGATCGCCTTTTAGTCATCGTTGGCCCATGCTCAGTACACGACACTGATGCTGCTTTAGATTACGCTGAGCGTCTAAGTGCTATTCAAGAACAGTACAAAGATGAGCTATTCGTTGTTATGCGTACTTACTTCGAGAAGCCACGTACTGTTGTTGGTTGGAAAGGCCTGATCACAGACCCTAACCTTGATGGTTCATACGCACTAGAAACAGGCTTAAACAAAGCTCGAAAATTGCTTTTAGATATAAATAAACTGGGTTTAGCAACTGCTACCGAGTTTTTAGATATGATCACTGGCCAATACATCGCAGACTTGATCACGTGGGGTGCAATTGGCGCTCGTACAACTGAATCTCAGATTCACCGTGAAATGGCTTCAGCTTTGTCTTGCCCTGTTGGCTTTAAAAACGCGACAAACGGCAACGTGAAAATTGCTATCGATGCAATTCGCGCAGCACAGGCCTCTCACTACTTCTATTCTCCAGATAAGAATGGACGCATGACGGTTTACCGTACTTCAGGTAACCCTTACGGCCATATCATTCTTCGCGGTGGTGATAAAGGCACTAACTTCGATAGTGAGTCTGTCGCTGACGCATGTAAGCAGTTGGAACAGTTCGACCTACCTCAACGCTTAGTCGTCGACTTCAGTCATGCAAACTGTCAAAAGCAGCACCGTAAGCAAATCGATGTTGCAGCCGATATTTGCGAGCAAATCAAGTCTGGCAAGAACCAAGTCGCAGGCATCATGGCCGAGAGTTTCATTGAAGAAGGAAACCAGCCAATGACCGATATCAATAATCTAGAATATGGCAAGTCTATTACTGACCCATGCTTAAGCTGGAATGATACCGCTAAGATGTTGGATATGCTTGCTAGCGCAATTAAAGATAGAAACTCAAAATAGGAAAATACAATTATGCCGTCGTTTGACATTATTTCAGAAGTAGAAGCAGTTGAGCTACGTAACGCTGTTGATAACGCTACGCGTGAACTAGCAACTCGTTTTGATTTCCGTGGTGTTGAAGCTAGCTATGAATACAAAGATGAAACTGTAAAGCTTTCTGCTGAGCATGATTTCCAGCTTTTACAAATGCGCGATATTTTACGTAGTAACTTAACGAAACGTAATGTTGACCCGACAGCAATGGAAGCAAAGACTGCCGATCAATCGGGTAAGTTTTGGAACCAAACTGTTGTTTTSAAACAAGGTATCGAAACTGATGTTGCAAAGAAAATCGTTAAACTGATCAAAGACAACAAAGTAAAAGTTCAAGCTTCAATCCAAGGCGAAAAAGTTCGAGTAACGGGTAAAAAGCGTGATGACCTCCAAGCTGTAATGGCGCTTGTTCGCAATGGCGAGCTTGGTCAACCATTCCAGTTTGACAACTTCCGTGACTAAGAACCGTTAATCGGAAATCTTACTTACAAAAAAGGCCTCTAATGAGGCCTTTTTTATTTGAGACACCTGACGTGTTTCTCTCTATATTTCTTTCGAACTTGATAGCCGCGTATCGCTACCGATTAGAAGGCTAAATGTTGAATTAGCCGGCGGGATCATGACACAAACACGTAACTGACGTTTCTTCGCACTAGCTAACTTTGTCGATAGCTCTCCGCTGTCAGAGAAAGACTCTCGCTCTGCATCTCTACGACACATATCAACATAGCTAAAAGGACACTCTTTTGCGTAAAGTACCAACTCTGCTTCTTGCATCAAACGTAATGCCTTTATAGACAGCAGCTCAACGTCGTCGACAAACTCTATCCAAGTAACACGTCCACTACTTTCTATACCTTGCTTTAATGCCCCCTGATATAGAGACTCTAGCTGCTCTCTGGTCGTTGCTTGCTCTACCTCAGTGGCCGATAGAAACACTTCCCAAAACTTACGGCGCTCGTCTACTGTCGAATAATGCTCTTTAATCGAATTCCTCTTTGAAGCACCAAAATCAGCCAGCACAGACAAATTTTGTGAAAGTGCCATTTCCAATTTTTCACGAATGTTTCTGACTAAAACAGGCGAAGCACCACCGCTTGAGATCGCAATTTGTATCCTGCCTCTGTTGATCATTGAAGGAGTAATGAAGTCACAGTAAGGTAAGTCATCCACTACATTAACCAAAATACCCAGATTTTTTGCATCTCTATGAACTTGATGATTCAGTTCAGGGTTGTCTGTTGTCGCCCATACTTGAATATAATCATTTGAGATCAGTTGCGATGAATAAAAGTTCTGAATCCAGATCAGTTTCTTCTCGACAATTAGATCGTGCAAGTAAGGCTCTACCTTAGGTGAGACCAATGTAACCGCCGCTCCAGCCCTCAAGAGTGAGTCAACTTTTCTACATGCGACCTCACCGCCCCCAACAACCAATACGGGTTTATTTTCAACGTCTAAAAACAGTGGAAAGTAACGCATTTTCTTCCTTGAGTCCGATAAATAACTATTCATTCATGCTACCAAATTTGGAGCATATAAATAACTCCCGAGCACGAATTAAAGCCATTAATGACCAAATTTTAAACTAATTAAAGCTCATAAGTTTAGAAGCACACCATTTAAACAGACTAATTACCTATTCTTTAGCAAAATTAAAAACCTAAATCCTGTTGCACCAACAATGTGATCCTTTGCACTATTTACATTCAGTTAACATTTAGTCATTCTAATTGTGTTCGGATTTGTGATTTCACTCAAAAATCTTTTTAAATTATATGTTTGTGAAACCTTAAATCCTTTCCTAATCTTATAAACGGTTGTTTTAAATTACTGCAGGATTCGTAATTTCAAACGCTTACAGATAGAAATACAACTTAATTGAGCACGTGTATCAGGTGTCACCTGGTTTAACATTGATCATACAGGAAGGATACAAATGACAAATAAACTAACACTTCTTGCTTCAGTAGTAGCTGCATCAACTGCAATGATGGCAACATCAGCATCGGCAGCAGAAAGCACTCTGGACAAAGTAACATCTCAAGGGTTTTTAACTTGTGGTGTGAGTACGGGTCTTCCAGGGTTCTCTAACCCTAACTCTAAAGGTGAATGGGAAGGAATTGATGTTGAGTATTGTCAAGCTCTTGCTGCTGCAGTACTTGGTGATAAATCAAAAGTAAAATACGTACCATTAACAGCAAAAGAACGTTTCACTGCACTTCAATCAGGTGAGATTGATGTGCTATCTCGTAACACAACTTGGACTCTTCACCGTGATACAGCTCTTGGTCTAAACTTCGTAGGTGTAAACTACTACGATGGTCAAGGTTTCATGGTTAAGAAAGATCTTGGTCTTACGAGTGCTAAAGAACTAGATGGCGCATCTGTATGTGTTCAATCTGGTACTACTACAGAACTTAACCTAGCTGACTACTTCCGTAATAGTGGTATGTCTTACAAGCCAGTTGTATTTGATACAGCAGCTCAAACTTCTAAAGGTTTCGATGCTGGTCGTTGTGACGTGCTTACAACTGACCAATCAGGTCTATACGCACTTCGTTTGAACCTTAAAGATCCATCTTCTGCACAAGTACTCCCAGAAATCATTTCTAAAGAGCCACTAGGCCCTGTTGTTCGTCAAGATGACGACAAATGGTTCAACGTAGCTAAATGGACTCTTTCTGCAATGATCAATGCTGAAGAATACGGCATCAGCTCTAAAAACGCAGATCAAATGCTTAAGTCTAAAGATCCAAACATCAAACGTATCCTTGGCGTTGATGGCCCTAAAGGTAAAGGCCTAGGTATTCGTGATGATTGGGGTTACCAGGTGATCAAACAAGTTGGTAACTACGGCGAAAGCTTTGAGAGAACAGTTGGTACAGGTTCTCCACTGCAAATTTCACGTGGCGTTAATGCACTATGGAATGCGGGCGGCTTTATGTACGCTCCACCAATCCGTTAATAAAGTTTAGATAGCACCAAACAGGGCGGATTTTCCGCCCTGTTTATTAAATGGATTTGAGGTTATAGCAGTATGAAACCTAACGAAACTCTTTCTCCATCCCAGGAAAAACCGCAAGCTAAAAGCGCCAACCTTCTTTACAACCCTACTTTCCGCTCAGTTGTATTTCAAGTACTTGCAGTCTTAGCACTGTGTGCTTTTATTTATACCATTGTAAATAATGCACTAACTAACTTAGATGCCCGTGGTATTACCACTGGTTTCGACTTTTTATCCCAAGAAGCAGGCTTTGGTATAGGACTAACTCTCGTCGAGTACGATGAAACATTTTCTTATGGCAGAACCTTTATTATCGGTCTTTTAAATACCGCACTCGTATCTGTGCTTGGTATTATTCTGGCAACGGTAATCGGCTTTTCAATGGGTATTGCAAGGCTTTCGTCAAACTGGTTAGTTAGTCGATTCGCTGCAATTTATATAGAAATATTCCGAAATATTCCCCTTCTACTACAAATATTCTTTTGGTATTTCGCAGTACTTCAAGCTTTACCTTCAGCACGCCAGAGCATGAGTTTAGGAGAAGCTATCTTCTTAAATGTTCGTGGCCTTTATTTCCCTGCTCCTATTTTTGAGCAAGGGAGCACAATTGTTATTGCTGCGTTTATTGCAGGTATCATTGCGACAATCGTGATAAACATCTGGGCAAATAACAAACAAAAGCTAACTGGTCAGCAAACCCCTATGGGGCGCATAGCATTTGCGCTAATCGTGGGCTTACCAACTGTAATTTACTTTATTATGGGGATGCCTATTTCGGCTGAATACCCTGAACTTAAAGGATTTAACTTTAAGGGTGGTATTAGCATAATCCCAGAATTAGCAGCACTCATGTTAGCCCTTAGCATCTATACTGCCTCGTTTATTGCTGAAATAGTACGTTCAGGTATTAATGCGGTTAGTCATGGACRAACAGAAGCTGCAATGTCTTTAGGCATTCCTCGCTCGCGCACTCTCAAGCTCGTTATTATTCCACAAGCACTGAGAATCATTATTCCACCTCTAACAAGTCAATATCTAAACTTGACTAAAAACTCATCACTTGCAATGGCGATTGGCTATCCAGATCTTGTGTCTGTATTTGCAGGAACAACGCTAAACCAAACAGGGCAAGCGATTGAAGTAATAGCAATGACTATGGGTGTTTACCTAACTCTCAGTCTACTTACTTCAGCATTGATGAATATATATAACCGCAAAGTTGCGTTGGTGGAGAGATAAGATGAGCATACATCAATTTCAACCAGACCTTCCGCCTCCAGCAAATACTGTTGGCCCAATTGGCTGGTTACGTAAAAACCTTTTTAATGGCCCTGTAAATAGCATTGTTACCGTCATATTGGCGTACTTTGCAATATCTTTGCTTTGGGCAATCGCCGACTGGGCAATAATCAATGCAGATTGGGTTGGCACAACCAGAGATGCTTGTACAAGTGATGGCGCTTGTTGGGTCTTTATCAGTGTTCGATGGGACCAGTTCATGTTTGGTTTCTACCCAGAAGCTGAGTTATGGCGCCCTCGCCTGTTTTACATCACTCTCGCTATTTTCGTTGGTTTACTGGCCTACGAAAAAACACCAAAACGTACTTGGATATGGTTATTCTTTGTAAACATTTATCCATTTTTAATCGCTGGTTTGCTTTACGGCGGCGTATTTGGTCTTGAAGTCGTTGAAACTCACAAATGGGGTGGATTACTAGTAACTTTGATCATCGCACTTGTTGGTATTGTCGTCTCACTACCAATTGGTGTGGCTCTGGCGCTTGGTCGTCGTTCTGAAATGCCGATTATTCGTAGTATGTGTACCGTGTACATTGAAATCTGGCGTGGTGTTCCTCTTATCACTGTCCTTTTCATGGCATCGGTAATGCTTCCACTGTTCTTGTCGGAAGGTACAGAGACAGACAAACTGATTAGAGCGCTAATTGGTGTAGTTTTGTTTAGTGCTGCATACATGGCAGAAGTAATACGTGGTGGCTTGCAAGCAATCCCTAAAGGCCAATATGAAGCCGCAGACGCTCTTGGGCTAAGCTACTGGAAGAAAACGGGATTAATCATTCTTCCACAAGCATTGAAAATCACTATTCCATCAATCGTAAACACGTTTATTGGTTTATTTAAAGACACCAGTCTCGTGCTTATCATTGGTATGTTTGATGTATTAGGTATCGGCCAAGCAGCTAACACTGACCCTGAGTGGCTTGGTTTCTCAACAGAAAGTTATGTATTTGTCGCGTTAGTGTTCTGGGTGTTCTGTTTCGGTATGTCGAGATACTCGATATGGCTAGAAAACAAACTTCACACCGGTCACAAACGATAATTAAGAAGATCAAGGACGTATTATGACGCAGCAAGCAATCAATAACTCTTCAGAACTGATGATAGAGTTAAAAGACATGAACAAGTGGTACGGCGAGTTTCACGTACTTAAAAATATTAACCTAGAAGTTAAAAAAGGCGAGAAGATAGTAATCTGTGGCCCTTCTGGTTCAGGTAAGTCAACAATGATCCGTTGTATCAACCGTCTAGAAGAGCATCAAAAAGGTCACATTTTTGTTTCAGGTAACGAGTTAACTGAAGATCTCAAAAACATTGAGGCAGTACGTAGAGATGTCGGCATGTGTTTCCAACACTTCAATCTCTTCCCTCACCTCACGGTTTTAGAAAATTGCACACTAGCGCCTATTTGGGTAAAAAAAATGCCTAAACAAGAAGCTGAAGCGATTGCAATGAAGTTTTTAGAGCRCGTGAAGATACCAGAACAAGCAGATAAGTTCCCAGGGCAACTATCTGGTGGCCAACAACAACGTGTAGCCATTGCTCGTTCACTGTGTATGAACCCACAAGTGATGCTGTTTGATGAACCAACGTCGGCTCTTGACCCTGAGATGGTTCGTGAGGTTTTAGATGTAATGGTGGAACTTGCAGAGGAAGGCATGACAATGCTGTGTGTTACCCACGAAATGGGCTTCGCGAAAGAAGTTGCTGACCGAGTCATCTTTATGGATGCGGGGGAAATAATCGAAGAAAACAACCCAGTAGACTTCTTCGAAAACCCTCAGTCAGACCGAACTCAAAACTTCTTGAGCCAGATCCTGCACCATTAATAGCGAATAAACACAAACTTAACAGGCGGCTTCGGTCGCCTTTTTACTTACCGTAACAACTCAAGTAACATTGTGTTACACCTTCAAAAATACTTAACCGTCTATTTTGATTATTATTTTGTTTATGAACATTGCATGGAACACTTGATTTTCTGAACTTTCACCTCCATAAATGTACTAATAACTATTAAGACACCTTACGAGGAAGATTATGAACAGCCCTATGTTTTCACGCACAGCGACTCAAGAAAGTGCTTTGCAAACGAATAAAGTTTTGCGTAATACTTATGCTCTACTTTCTATGACATTACTTTGGTCTGCTGTCGTAGCAGGCGTATCTATGGCGATGAACCTCCCTCGCCCGGGAATAATCATCATGCTAGTTGGCTTTTACGGCTTACTTTTCTTAACAGAGAAAAACCGTGATAACAGCATGGGTCTTGTATTCACGTTCCTATTTACAGGTTTCTTGGGCTACACGATTGGTCCAATCTTAAACATGTATATCGGTGCAGGTATGGGTGATGTCATCCTTACAGCATTAGGCGGCACAGCTTTAGCATTTATGGCAGCTTCAGCATATGCACTTACAACAAAACGTGACCTATCATTCCTTAACGGCATGCTATTAGCGGGTTTTGTTGTTTTACTAGTAGGTATGGTTGCAAATATCTTCCTACAAATGCCAATGCTTTCGTTAGCAATGAGCGGCATGTTCATCCTGTTCTCTACAGGTGTTATCTTGCTAACAACTCAAAGTATTATTCGCGGTGGTGAAACTAATTACATTTCTGCGACGATTAGCTTATATGTATCAATTTACAACATCTTCATTAGCCTATTAAGCATCCTAGGTGTAATGAATAGCGATGATTAATCGTTAGTCAACATGTGTGCTAAGAAGCCCGAGAGTTATGCTCTTGGGCTTTTTTATACCCATAGAGTCATTATTTTTTGGGAATATTTAAAGTGTCGTGTACCCTATTGACAGAATCAAAGAAACACGTTGGAATAAACTATGCTCGAATATAATGGCACTCAAATCGAAACAGATGCGCAAGGCTACCTACTAGACCATACTCAGTGGGAAGAAGGAATGATTAGCGTATTAGCTAAAGAAGAAGGTATTGAGCTCACTGATGCTCATGTTGAGGTCGTTCTTTTTGTGAGAAATTTTTACGAAGAGTTTAATACATCTCCAGCAGTCCGTATGTTAGTCAAAGCGATGGAAAAAGCCCACGGCCCTGAAAAAGGCAACAGTAAATATCTGTTTAAACTTTTCAAACAAGGTCCTGCAAAACAAGCGACAAAGCTTGCTGGGTTGCCAAAGCCAGCAAAGTGCTTATAAACGATAAATCATAAGTACTAGACCCATTAGTACGAGATACTGTCGACATTACTCACAGTATCTCGAATCCACAGCACTCTACCACTTCTTCAAGAGTGTTAATGGTAACGTTGGTAACAGACGCAGTTCTTGGACCTACGAGTAGCCACTCCTTCATCAGATCTAAGTTATCAACGTCCCCTGTAACTAATACTTCCACTGTACCGTCGTTCAAATTTTTAGCATATCCCGTTAATTCAAGCTCTTTACCCTTGATACCTGTAAAATACCGGAAGCCCACACCCTGAACATGCCCTTTTATAACGAACAACATGCTTTTATATTTCATATCATTGCCTCAAAATTCGCATAAATGATATAATTCGGCTGATCTATTCACGCACACGTTCGTGTGGAAAGGAACTA
>NZ_JAKJSW010000165.1:0-9774 GCF_050337375.1 Vibrio makurazakiensis
GCTAGGTTATGCAATCAAAAACATTAGACAATAAGTCGAAGTATTTATTAATGGTAGAGGACACAGCGTCTGTTGCTGCCCTGTACCGTTCCTATCTAACCCCTTTRGAAATTGATATAAATATTGTCGGTACTGGTCGTGAGGCAATAGAAAGCCTAAACCATAGAATCCCAGATCTTATCCTACTTGATCTTCGCCTACCTGATATGACTGGTATGGACGTGTTATTTGCCGTCAAACAGAAATACCCTGAAGTGCCTGTGATTTTCATGACAGCACATGGTTCGATTGACACCGCTGTTGAAGCGATGCGCCATGGGTCTCAAGACTTTTTGATTAAACCATGTGAAGCCGATCGCCTACGTATTACTGTCAATAACGCAATTCGTAAAGCGACGAAACTCAAAAATAGTCCTGAACATGCCGGAAGCCAAAACTACCAAGGTTTTATTGGTAGCAGCCAAACTATGCAGCAAGTTTATCGAACGATTGATTCTGCAGCGTCGAGCAAAGCCAGTATTTTTATCACGGGCGAAAGTGGAACKGGTAAAGAAGTGTGTGCAGAAGCGATTCATGCTGCGAGTAAGCGAGGGGATAAACCGTTTATTGCGATTAACTGTGCCGCCATTCCAAAAGATTTGATAGAAAGTGAGCTATTTGGTCACGTTAAGGGGGCGTTTACTGGGGCTGCGACAGACCGACAAGGTGCTGCTGAATTGGCTAATGGTGGAACACTTTTCCTTGATGAATTGTGTGAAATGGATCTTGAGCTTCAAACCAAATTGCTGCGCTTTATTCAAACTGGTACTTTCCAGAAGGTCGGTTCTTCCAAAATGAAGAGTGTTGACGTGCGCTTTGTGTGTGCCACTAACCGCGACCCTTGGAAAGAAGTCCAAGAAGGGCGTTTTAGAGAGGACTTGTACTACCGATTGTATGTAATCCCGCTACACTTACCACCTCTACGTGAACGTGGTGAAGATGTTATCGAAATCGCATATTCGCTGCTTGGTTATATGTCGGTAGAAGAAGGTAAAGCGTTTGCCCGTTTCTCTCAAGAAGTAATAGACCGCTTTAATCAATATGAGTGGCCGGGTAATGTACGCCAGCTGCAAAATGTTTTGAGAAACGTTGTTGTATTGAATAACGGTAAAGAGATCTCATTGGGTATGCTGCCCCCACCGTTGAATAAGCCTCTTGAAAATAGTCTTCGATTACAAGCTAAGCTTGATGAACAGATTACTGTTAAAGATATTTTCCCTTTGTGGATTACAGAGAAGACAGCGATTGAGCAAGCCATCAAGGCATGTGACGGTAATATACCAAGAGCGGCTGGCTTCTTAGATGTGAGTCCATCAACGATTTACCGAAAATTGCAGACTTGGAACGCCAAAGAGAATAAGGCTTAAGCGATGAAAATTTTAAATCAACAAAAAATAGACGAGCTAGCGGGAGAAATCGGTCAGGAAAACGTTCCAGTATTATTGAATATTTTTCTAGGAGAGCTTAACAGCTATGTTGATGCCCTAACTTCGGGAACATTGGTCGACATTCCTAAATATCTTGCAGAAACGAGTCATGCGTTAAAAAGTAGCGCGGCGAGTTTTGGTGCTGATAGATTATGTGGCTTTGCGATTGATATTGATGCGAGAGCAAAAGATTCGGGCTTAGTGAATGTTGCGGAAGACCTAGAAACAATTTTAGGTTTGCTAAGAGAGACTGAGACGGAATATCAAAGCTTGTTGGTCAAGTTGGGATAAAGGAGGAGTTGAGCATTCTATAATACTCCTCAGCCTCCTTCTCTTGAAGCTACTATAGAATGTCTACTATCGCTTGTTGCAGCTTTGCGCGATCATGACGCCAATCTCGGTTTGGTGACGCTAGGTCAACTGTGGCGCAGTTCCACTCAGAGGCTAACTCTGGGTGAGGCGTGTCGCCCAAAACAATATCTATTTTTCTCGCCTGACAAGATCGTTCACACCATTCAAGCTTTTCTTTTAAAGACATTCTGCCAGCAGGACCATATTCCGGGGATAGGTTTTCAATAAACACCACTTTTGCTTTTTTATTGTCAGCAATGGCTTGACCAATTTCAGGTAATAGCAGAGGGGGCATGATGCTGGTAAGGAAGCTTCCCGGACCAAGAATAATGCAATCGGCTTCTTCAATGGCGGAGAAAGCTTCTTTGGTTGCTGGAACTTCTGGTGACAAATCCAAACGACGAAGGTCTTGTTCCATTTCGTCAACGTTGGTTTCGCCATTGACCCACTTTCCATCAAATGACAATGCCGCTAAATCTGAAGGGTGCTCAGACATGGGTACAATATTAACATCGACGTTTAGCATATTGCGGATCAGATTGATCGCTTCTAGTGGACGAACGGATAGGTTGTCGAGTGCCGTTAGCATCAAGTTACCTAAGTTGTGCCCGTTAAGCTCACCTTGCCCTTTGAAGCGATATTCAAACATCATGGAACTGATAGAAGGATTAGTGATCAATTGATTAATGCAGTTTCGTGTATCACCCCAAGCTATTCCACCTTGGCAATCTCGAATTCGGCCCGTTGAGCCGCCATTATCTGTCGTTGCAACAATACCTGTCGCGTTACTTCCAAAGTCTTTGAGTGCAGCCAACATACGGCCAAGACCGTGGCCACCGCCAATTGCTACGACTTTTTTTGACGAATAGATACTCATGAATACTGTTCTTAATTTTTTATAACTCACTACAATCTAGAGTAACTGGTTGCTATCAGGTACTCAATAGGTGTTAATTTGAGTGTTTGGTATGGTTTTTTAACTTTAGAGCTAGATTCACTTACAATTATTAAGTATTTTATTACTCAGCTACTACTAGTGTAATCATGCACTGTAGTTGCCATAACTCCGAGCTCTTGGATGCTAAGTCGCACAGTGGTTTTTGGCTGTACCGATACGCATAAAGAGCCAGTGACATGTTGTCACAAGGGCCTAATTGGAAATGATTATGCCTCCCGTGTTTGGAAAGGTGTTCCGTGGCGCAACAATTCGAAGATAAATTCCAACGTAAGTTTTATTACTTACGCTTGTCGATTACAGACGTTTGTAATTTCAAATGTACATACTGCTTACCTGATGGCTATAAACCCTCAGGTCAAAAAAACTCGTCTTTTTTAACTGTTCCAGAGATCAAACGTGTCGTAACAGCGTTCGCTGACTGCGGTACAGATAAGATCCGTATCACTGGTGGCGAGCCAAGCCTACGCAAAGATTTCCTTGAGGTTATTGATACCGTTGCGAGTACTAAAGGTATTCAGAAAGTAGCAACGACAACCAATGGCTACCGAATGGAAAAGCATGTCGGCGATTGGCGAGACGCTGGTTTAACTCATATTAATGTTAGCGTTGATAGCTTAGACCCTCGTATGTTTCACCAAATTACAGGTGAAAATAAATACAAAGAGGTGATGGGTGGTATTGATCGCGCTTTTGAGGTGGGTTACGAGCAGGTAAAAGTTAACGTCGTGCTAATGAAAGACTTAAACAGTCACGAGTTACCAGCATTTCTTAACTGGATAAAGGACAGACCCATTCAGCTTCGCTTCATCGAATTGATGAAGACAGGAGAAATGGATGATCTGTTTGATAAGCATCATGTCTCTGGCGTAGCGATACGCAACCAACTGATCGCAAACGGCTGGCTTTTAAAAATTAAAGCCATTAACGACGGCCCAGCACAAGTTTTTGTTCATCCTGACTATAAGGGTGAAATAGGCTTAATCATGCCTTATGAGAAAGACTTTTGTGAAAGTTGTAACCGTTTACGTGTTTCCGCTAAAGGAAAGCTGCATCTTTGTTTATTTGGCGATCATGGCGTTGAACTGCGTGATTTGCTTCAACAAGATGATCAAGAAGCTGAACTTATTGAGCGAATTCAGGCTCAACTGCAAACAAAGTCGGTCAGTCACTTCCTCCACGATGGTAACAGCGGTATGACACCGCACTTAGCCTCTATTGGCGGATAGTACCCCTCTAAATTTTTATCGCACAGGCTCATTTGATCGTTGTTTGTGCGAATGATTCAATAAATTAATCAGATTGATAGGTGAACAAATGGGTCACGCAGAAAGCAAATTCCAACCAGCAAACATTGCAGTACTTACTGTTTCAGATACTCGTACCGAAGAAAATGATACATCAGGTGGCTACCTAGCAGAGCAGCTACAGGAAGCAGGGCACGTACTTGCAGATAAGAAAATTGTTATCGACGATATGTATAAGATCCGCGCTATTGTTTCTCTGTGGATAGCTGATGAAACGGTACAAGCTATCATGATCACTGGCGGTACAGGCTTTACTTCACGTGACAGTACTCCTGAAGCTCTTGTCCCTTTATTTGATAAGCAAGTTGAAGGCTTTGGTGAGTTGTTCCGCCATGTGTCTTACGAAGAAATTGGTACTTCGACAATTCAATCTCGTGCAATTGCTGGCTTTGCTAACCACACGGTTATTTTTGCGATGCCTGGTTCTACAGGTGCATGCCGCACGGGTTGGACTAAGATCATCAAACAGCAGATGGACGCTAGCCACCGCCCTTGTAACTTCATGCCACACCTTTCTGTATAAGGTGGTTTAGCATGAGCCAATTTACACACATTAATGCGTCTGGCGAAGCAAACATGGTCGATGTATCGGCTAAAGCTGAGACAGTACGTGAAGCGAGAGCAGAAGCATTCGTTCAAATGTCTGCAGAGACGCTAGAGCTGATTGTTTCTGGTAGTCATCATAAGGGTGATGTTTTTGCAACGGCACGTATTGCTGGTATTCAAGCTGCGAAAAAGACGTGGGACCTGATCCCACTATGTCATCCTCTTCTACTTACTAAAGTGGAAGTGCAGCTTGAAGCCATTGAGTCTGAAAATAAGGTTCGCATCGAATCAGTATGTAAGCTTGCTGGCAAAACAGGCGTAGAAATGGAAGCTTTGACTGCTGCATCTGTTGCCGCACTAACGATTTACGATATGTGTAAAGCCGTACAGAAAGACATTGTTATCGAGAATGTACGTCTGTTAGAGAAGACGGGTGGAAAATCGGGTCACTTTAAGGCGGATTCATGATTACTGTACTTTTCTTTGCTCAAACTCGTGAACTTATTGGTGTTGATAGTGTTGAAGTTGATTCGCAATTCAAGACGATTGAAGCGATTCGCAGCCACCTCGTAGCTCAAGAAGGCAAATGGGACATCGCTTTGGAAGAGGGCAAGCTTTTGGCTGCACTTAACCAATCTATTGTGCCACTAGCGACTGAAGTAAAAGATGGCGATGAAGTTGCTTTCTTCCCGCCAGTAACTGGAGGCTAGTCATGAATCCAAAAACAGTGGACTCTAGAGTGCTAGTAACCGCTGAAGATTTTTCAGTAGGTGAAGAGTATGACTATCTAGCTCAAGGTACCGCTTCAGGAGCCGTTGTCACTTTCGTAGGCAAGGTTCGCGACATGAACCTTGGTGATAATGTCATTGGTTTGTCTCTAGAACATTACCCAGGCATGACAGAGAAATCGCTTATCGAGATCTGTGACCAAGCTGAGGCTCGCTGGCCAATTCAGAAGATGCGAGTGATTCACCGTGTGGGTGACCTTGATATAGGTGACCAGATTGTTTATGTGGGCGTATCAAGTGCCCATCGCGGTGCTGCATTTGAAGCGTGTGAGTTTGTGATGGACTTTCTGAAAACTAAAGCGCCATTTTGGAAGAAAGAAAGAACAACAGAATCGACTCGCTGGGTTGAATCTCGAGACTCTGATGCTAAAGCTGCGGAACGCTGGGAAAAGTAACTTTCTATTTTACTGTCTTGTGAGAACTAGATTACCTTTGGTTGTTGATTCATCTATTTAGATAAATAGAGATAGTCAGACCAAAAATTACGTTCCATTAATTATTAAAACCGACTCTAGTAGTCGGTTTTTTTGTGTCTGATGTTTAGTAAAAAGGAGAGTCATTAGTTAGGAGTAAATGAATAGTTAGCAAATCTGAATAGAAATTCAGGCTACTTTAATATGTGTAGTGGTGCAGTCTTTTCTGCTGTTTTCCATTGAGTGATAGTCTTCACAAATAAAGTAAGGATTTTAGGTGATATGTGATGTGCAATTAGATTTCATGTGGCGTTAATGTTAATTTGTACGCCGTGTTCTAGCATAAGATGCTAATAAAAAGTATCAAAACAGATATATCAACACTTACGGCTAGGTTTTGATAAAACCCTCTATTTAACTCTCTACATATTGTGGTTTTGTTGGAGTTTTACACTGACACATTGAATATTCCGGAGAATTATCCGATTTTTTGCCAGTTCTTTATGGCAAATTACTTCAATGATTGATAGTGTGTGCCGCAATCTTTGTAAGGTTTTAGATTTTTATGCTTATTTTTTAGGCTAAATAAATCTAAATCACTACCGTTCAGTGAACCGAGCAAAGAAGTCATGGATGCAATACAAAAAACTTGGAGTTTTAAACATGTACAAGAATAAGATCACTCAGGCCCTTCTTCTAGGTGCTGGTTTGGCAATGGCTGCCACTTCTACAACTTCTATCGCGGCTGACGTTCCAGCTGGTACTAAATTGGCTAAAGTTCAGGAACTTGTTCGTGGTAACGGTACTGAAGTAGCAACAATTGACCCTCATAAATCTCAAGGTGTACCAGAATCTCACGTTATTCGCGATCTTCTAGAAGGTCTAGTGAATCAAGATGCAGACGGCAAAACAATTCCTGGTGTAGCTGAAAGCTGGGAAACGACAGACAACAAAACATTCACTTTCCACCTACGTAAAGACGCAAAATGGTCTAACGGCGATCCTGTAACAGCCGAAGATTTCGTATACAGCTGGAAACGTGCAGTCGATCCTGCGACAGCTTCTCCATATGCTTGGTACATGGAATATACCAAAATGGTGAACGCGAAAGACATCGTAGCGGGTAAGAAAGACAAGAGTGAGCTAGGTGTTAAAGCCGTAGATGCAAACACACTTGTTGTTGAGCTAGAAACAGCGGTACCATACTTCGTAATGATGATGGGCCACACAACAGTGAAGCCAGTACATAAGGCAACTGTTGAAAAATTCGGTGACCAATGGACTAAGCCGGGTAACTTTGTAGGTAACGGCGCGTTTGCTGTTGATAAGTGGGTTGTTAACGAACGTCTAGTTCTAAAGCGTAACGACCAATACTGGAACAACGATAAAACTGTTCTAAACAAAGTAACGTTCCTACCAATCGAAAACCAAGTAGCGGAAATGAACCGTTTCTTATCTGGTGAAATCGACTTTACAAACGAACTTCCAACAGAGCACTTCAAACGCCTGAAGAAAGAACACGCGGAAGATGTATCTGTAGCGGGTAACCTGTGTACTTACTACTACATCTTTAACACTAAGAAAGCACCATTTGATGACGTTCGTGTTCGTAAGGCTATCTCTTACGCAATCGACCGTGACATCGTGACTGGCGCAATCCTAGCACAAGGTCAAAAACCAGCTTACTTCCTTACTCCTGAGATTACAGCGGGCTTCGATCCTGAGCTTCCTCAGTACGGTAAGATGACTCAAAAAGAGCGTAACGCTGAAGCGGCACGTCTTCTTGAAGAAGCTGGTTACGGCAGAGATAACCCACTTAACTTCAACCTACTTTACAACACTTCTGAAAACCATAAGAAGATTGCTGTAGCACTAGGTTCAATGTGGAAGAAGACACTAGGTCTTAAAGTAACGCTTGAAAACCAAGAGTGGAAAACTTACCTATCTTCTAAAGATTCTGGTGACTTCGAAGTAGCACGTGCTGGTTGGTGTGGTGACTACAACGAAGCGTCGTCTTTCCTAACGCTAATGAAGAGTAACAACACTACCGGTGGTGTTCACTACGATAGCGCAGCTTACGACCAAATCATCGATAAAGCACTTAACTCTACTTCAGCAGAAGAGCGTGAAGCACTTTACCTTGAAGCGGAGAAGCTAATGGCGAACGATATGCCTATCGCTCCTATCTACCAATACGTGAAATCACGTCTTCTATCTCCGCAAGTTGGTGGTTTCCCAACAAACAACGCGGAAGATAAGATCTTCTCGAAAGACCTATACATCAAAGCTCAATAATAAGAGCTTCGATTCAAAAAAGTTAATATAACTATAATGATACAGACCTACATGCGCAGTGCGCGCATGTAGTGTCTTTCTAATTTTAATTGTCACAGACTGAAAGAGTGAGTTTATGCTTAAATTCATTATGAAAAGGATATTTGAAGCGATTCCAACTATGTTGGTGTTGATCACTATATCTTTCTTTCTAATGCGTTTCGCCCCGGGTAACCCGTTTTCAAGCGAACGTCCATTACCGCCAGAAGTTATGGCTAACATCGAAGCTAAATACGGCCTAGATAAACCTGTATTTGAACAGTACACCACGTACTTAACCAATATCCTGCAAGGTGACTTTGGTCCTTCTTTCAAATACCAAGATTACACAGTAAATGAGTTGATTGCAGTTGCTCTTCCTGTTTCTGCGAAAGTGGGTTTCATCGCCTTTATCTTTACCCTGATCATGGGGGTATCGGTCGGAACCATCGCCGCATTGAAGCACAACACATGGGTCGACTACACCATAATGTCGACTGCCATGCTTGGGGTCGTAATGCCCTCATTTGTATTGGCACCAGCTCTAATTTACCTTTTCTCACTGCACTGGAATATATTCCCGGCAGGTGGTTGGCATGGCGGTACCTTTGCGTACATCGTGCTACCAGTTATCGCGATGTCTCTTTTGTACGTAGCCACTTTTGCTCGTATCACCCGCGGTAGTATGATCGAAACCCTAAACAGTAACTTTATCCGAACTGCTCGTGCAAAAGGCCTAAGCTACCGTTATATCGTTCTTAAACATGCACTTAAGCCAGCAATGCTACCTGTTGTTTCCTATATGGGCCCTGCATTCGTAGGTATCATCACAGGTTCAGTTGTTGTTGAAACCATCTTCGGCCTACCAGGTATCGGTAAGCTGTTTGTTAACGCCGCGTTTAACCGTGACTATTCGTTAGTAATGGGTGTAACCATTTTGATTGGTTTCTTATTCATTCTATTCAACGCAATTGTTGATATTTTACTAGCGCTTATTGACCCGAAAATTCGCTACTAACAGGGACGCATGGTTATGTTGAAGAAAAAAGAAAATTTAGAAGCGATCGAAAAGTTCTCTGAGAACTTGGAAATTGAAGGTCGTAGTTTGTGGCAAGACGCGCGTATTCGTTTTATGCGTAATAAAGCTGCAATGATCAGTCTATTTATCCTAACTATCATGATACTTGCGGTTATCTTCCTGCCAATGCTGGCACAGCACGCATACGATGATACTGATTGGTACGCAATGCACGTTGGTCCAAATGTGGATCACTGGTTTGGTACTGATAGTTTAGGACGAGATTTATATGTTCGTACTTTAATCGGTGGCCGAATCTCGCTAATGGTTGGTGTGATGGGCGCATTCGTAGCAGTACTTATTGGTACGCTTTACGGCGCTGCATCTGGTTTCATTGGTGGTCGTACAGACCGAGTGATGATGCGTATCCTAGAGATTTTGTACGCGGTTCCATTTATGTTCCTAGTTATCGTACTAGTTACATTCTTCGGTCGTAATATTGTACTTATCTTCGTTGCTATCGGTGCCATTGCTTGGCTTGATATGGCACGTATTGTACGTGGTCAAACACTAAGTTTGCGTAGTAAAGAGTTCATTGAAGCAGCACATGTATGTGG
>NZ_JAKJSW010000166.1:0-9749 GCF_050337375.1 Vibrio makurazakiensis
GTTCAGGATGATAGATGTTGTGCCTGCAAGGTCCACTGCTTGAATAAGGGAGACAAATGCGTTTGTTAACTTAGTTAAGTCAGAAAGATCTTGGCTACTTATGGTGCTTAGCGCCAAAGTAGCGGGTGCATCCAATGATGCGGGGCTTGCTGCTACAAAGTGACTTGGCCAGCCACTTACCTCAAGCCTTACTGGATCCATTGGGTTTGGTAATGAAAGCAATGGAGCTGTACCTGGAGGAGTGTTGTCACAGTTTACGTGCAATGCCCAGCTACCATCACTTCCCGGTGCTGAGGATGTCCACCAATTTGCTTCATAAGCGATATTCTCGTTAACCATGATGTCACCACTTGAAGCATGGTCACCACGCGTCCAATCTGGGTAAACATTAAATTCAGCACAAACACCAACTGCGGGGCCTGGATCAGGAACTGGGTCCGGTGTTGGATCAGGAGTCGGGTCAGGTGTAGGCGTTGGATCCGGCGCTGGATCGGGAGTCGGGTCTGGGTCCGGTGTAGGATTTGGGGTTGAACCACTCACGAGCTTCCATGGTGAGTCCCACTCGTTTGCATAGTTATCAGTTGGGCTTTGCCCTGCATTGACCCACCATTTTGCCTCATAGGTTTGTCCATCAACCGTCACTTGTGTTCCACCTGAATAAGGCTTGGTCGAATCATATGGTTCAGCTGCATATAGATGGCCACTGAGCGCAATACACGCCAAAGTAGCTGCTACTTTGTTCATCCTAAACATAAATATTCCTTTCAGTTTATATTATTTTTATGTCTTACTTTCACGTTAAATAAAGGGGTAGATATTCATTAACCTAGGAAAATAATTACCTAAAATTAAGTTAGCAGTTAGAAAGATTATTATCTGGCAAATTGTCGTTATTTATAAACTTATGCGGTTAATATCACGCCTAATTGAAAGTTTTTGATAAGTTTGTAATTATTGTGAAATAACTTATGTATATGATTTTCCGTGAATATAAATGTGACGCTTATAGAAAATCTTTGCTGAAATGCGGAGGAATGACTTGAAGGGGCGCTAATTCGGTAGTTATCAAATGAAAGGTTTGTAATAACTAACAGCTAATGTGCGCTGCATAGACTCGATGAGTGTAGAAGATCCGAAAGCGAGCTGAGTGGGCTCGCTTTTGTGTTCGGTGAGCTTTCAATATGGCTTATGGATGGTAAACGGACAGAAAATTCCGATGTTAGTCAGTGGATACTTGAACTCTACAAGGACTTAATAGGCGCCAATTTATAGGGAATTGGCACCTATTAAGTGTAATCATTGATGCAGTTTAACTTTGTCCTTTAGTGAGTTCACTTAATAGCAGAATAATGTTGCCTGCTAGCAAGTGATTGTCTTGCGAACTCGATAGTTTTCGAACCAGTAGCCCAGCGTGTAGGTGACAATAATAATATCGGTTATAGCAAAAGGGATGAAACTCGCATTAAGGTGCGCTGTTTCAGGGTTAAAGAAATTTGAAGTGAACAAATACACCATAAATAGCTTTTCGACAAACGAATACAAAATAACTGGCTCTCTCCAGCGACGAACGTAAGCCGATGCTGCTATCAAGGCACCTATTATTCCAACCATGATCCCCCAGTGTCGAAATAAGAACACATAGTTAGAGTCATAAGGCAGATTGTTCATATTTTTGAGGGCAGTTTCAGGGTTTATAGCATAGATGCCAGCATACATAGTGACTAGCCCGCCTATCACTAAAAAAGGCTTTAAGAAGCGATTAAAGAACATATCGAATACTCTCTGAATATTAAAGGGAAGGTTAGTTCAGCGCCAAAATGTTAATTTCGACGCGTCGGTTACATGCTCTTCCTTGCTGAGTAGTATTTTCGCAAATAGGGTAACGTTCACCCATTCCCTGCGTGGCAATACGACCTGATGCGACTTTTTGGCGTACAAGATAATCACCAACAGATTGTGCGCGTTGCTCTGAAAGGGTTTGATTGTTTGAGCCATTACCTGAACTGTCGGTGTGACCTTTTATTTGAAGTCGCGTATCTGGGTATTCTCCAACTATTAACGCAACGCTATTTAACGTTGGATATATATTAGAGGCGAGGTAGTAAGAGCCTGAATCAAAGCCTATGCCGTTTTCCATAATTAGCTGGAGCTCGTTCTCACCTACACGTTTAACCTGGACTCCTGAGTTAACTAACTGTTGGCGTAAAGCTTGTTCTTGCTTATCCATGTAGTAACCCGCGCTACCTCCAATAACACCGCCTGCAGCAGCCCCTCGAAGCGCACGTTTTTTGCGTTCATCGGAGTTATCACCCGTCGCTGCGCCAAGTGCTGCTCCAGCAAGAATGCCAATCATGGCTCCCTTAGTCGCCGAGTTCGTTTCCATTTCTCCGGTCGTAGCGTTCTGTCTTTGCGCCGCTTGGCAACCAGTTAATAAGCTCGCGAGAGTGAGGGCTAGAATCGCTTTGTTCATTTGTCGTTGTCTCTAAGTCAGGGAAAAGGCTTGCTCGGAGAGCGTAAGCAAAGCCGTAAGTGTTGAGTGGACAGATTAAAAGGAATATCAACAAGCTACATCGGTAAAATTACGGCATTAACTAAGATCAGCCGACATTAGCAATCAATAATTTTCGGGGAGAGTTCATCGAGTTTGTGTTGTAGAGATTTTTTAACCAACTTACTCGCATATTGATAGAGCGGGTGAGAGTGGTTTCGCTCTAGGTAGTACATAGCGTGGCTAACATCATTGGGGAGCAATTCACTTAACCAATGTGGCTTAAAACACTGAATAGAGTCGGGGCACATGGAAGCGGCGAGGGTTTCAGTAATAGCAAGAATGTCTGAATGTTCTGCAAGGCAAGTCAGCACAGACATACTGGCTGAGCGATACTTGAATTCAAATTGCTTTGGGTGATGCTTTTCTAAAATAGCATTAAAGTCTGTGAGCCCCGGAACCAAAATTCCGCCTGTTGGATAACAACTAAATTGATCAAGGCTAAAGTTCCCTACATGCCAAGGGTGTTCTTTTCTTGCTATGACAACGGGTTCGCTTTTTGTTAGAGGGACTGAGCGAATGGRCTTTGGAGTGTCTATTGGATAAAAGTTCAGCCCTATGTGCACTTCACCATTTTGAATGGATTCAAGAGTTTTATCGTTCCAGGTGGTGACGTTGAGCTTTGCGTTGGGAAACATTTCAAATACGACCGAGCTGGTTAGTTCTGTCGCTATAGCCTCCAAAAATACGCTAGATACTGCAATGGTCAGCTCACCATCGAATTGATGTGGATCGGAGAATAAGTGAGAGGAGAGGCGGTTATCTAAAATCTCTATGTGTTCGTTGAGGCCGATACCGATCTCATCAGCTCTGTGAGTCGAGTGTAATTCACTCCCAGACATATAGAACAATTTGTCATTGGTAAACTCACGCATTTTACTCAATGTTTGGCTTACTGCCGATTGTGTAATGCCGAGTGCATGAGCGGCTTTTTTCGTGCTTCGGTGAATGTAAATCGCATTAAAAACACGAAGATAGTTCAGGTTGAGTTGTTCATTATATTTTCGATACATATCAATTCTGCTAAGTGTAATTAGTAAAACTAAGTGGTCTTGTGAAGGCTGAATTAGCGTTACTAATAATTCGAATAAGTAGTGTATGAAACTGAGTTTATTTAAAGTTCGGGTCATCGGTTCTTAGAACATTCCTGAAGGTTTCCAATGAAAAAACTCAACATCATTACAGCAACCGCTATCGTGGCATCTATGCTTGTGCCAGCCGCTTCATTCGCAAATGGAGATGAACAGCAATATCACGATGCAGATCCAAGAAATAGTTCAGCAAGAGCCGCTGTTTTTGCTGATGAGCAAGGAGAATTAAAGCTCTTAGCTGGTGGAGGAGCGGGTGGGCTAACCAGCGATATTTCTCAAACGGTAGGGTTTGCCGAATATTACACTCAGTCACATAATGCGAGATTGCGCGCTGCCCACTTTGATCGCTTTGGTGGAATGTATCTCGATGTTTATCATCTAGATGATGCTGCAGGTATGTATACCACTGGTTATATGTTGCCTCTATCAAACAGTGATGGAACGTTGTTTTTTCCTTCATTGAATTACACCTACGTAGATTTTAAAACCAATGATATTGCTGATCTGGCAAATGGGATGGCTGGTCGCCAATTCCTGCAATAACGTCAACCCAAGTAGCGCAAGCATTAGGCGGAGAGGAAGCTCAGCTTGGTTCGGTAAACCTTTATGCATTACATCCATGGAACGACACTCACTTCTCTGTTTTTAACGTCAACCTTGGCTCGTCTTATGGCGGTGTAGATATGAATGTCGCGAATGTGATGTGGTTGCAAGGTATTAAGACCAAAGTGGCGGACAAAAATATCAACATTATGTTTGAGTTTAAATACGACTTTATTGAGTTAAAGAACACCACTGCCGGAGTGATTAACTCGGAAGAAGTGACTGCATCTGTGGGCATCGATTACCGATTCTAACTGTGACTAGTTCGGGGTGTGCAAGCCACACCCCGGTTAAGTGTTTTTCTGAAGATGACTGGTTTAAAAGGTAAGGTTCGCACCAATAAAGTGAATACTTCCTTCAAATTCGCCATAGATTTCAGAAAAAATTGGTTCTCTGCGGTCGATTTCTACGGTACCTAAATCAGCGTATTCATAGAAAATGTCGACACGTGTATCACCCCAGTAAGTGCTAGCCCCTAAAGAGTAACGGTATTGTTCACCGGCCGGTAAGTCGACCCACTGCATTGTAGGGTCATCTTGAGGTGATGTTTCATAGGAAAAGCCAGCTTTAAGTGCCCAGTCAGAATTAAGCCGGTAGTCCGCACCCACTGCAAATTTCCATACGTCACCCCAGTTTCGAGTGATGGCGAGGTTAGGGTCGATCTGGTTCAGGGTATCGTTATAAATTGGGGTTTCTGAAAACTCACTCCATTGGTGAAATTGAATGGACGAGAGAAGTGTTAATTCAGAGGTTAGGTTGTAACTTGCACTTAAATCTGCAATCGCAGGTACTACTAGTTCTGTCCCTACAATTGCTGTATTGCCGCTGGTTAAAGTCGCGGAAATATCATCGAAGTCGTGTACTAGTTTAGAACGGTAGCTTAAACCTAGTGACCATTGATCTGCTTGGTACATTGCACCTAGGTTATAGCCAAATGCCCAATCGGTGCCCATGTCAGATTCAAAGCCAGTCGTCGTTACTTCAATCATTCCATAGTTGATTTGAGCGCCAGCGGCTACAGACCAATTGTCATCGATTTTGTAACTGATATTTGGGTTTAGCTGAAGAGCAGACAAAAAGGCTTTATCTAAGTGATTAGCTGCATCCCAGTTATCACCATATTCCACGGATGAGCCACCCACAGCTCCAAAGTTGATGCCCATATGAACTTGTTCAGTAAGTTGGCGAACATGGAATACACCCACTGATGGCATTAGCGTGTT
Organism: Vibrio makurazakiensis; assembly: GCF_050337375.1. Classification (NCBI taxonomy): domain Bacteria; kingdom Pseudomonadati; phylum Pseudomonadota; class Gammaproteobacteria; order Vibrionales; family Vibrionaceae; genus Vibrio; species Vibrio makurazakiensis. Next base: position 5,466 of record NZ_JAKJSW010000166.1, read on the forward strand.
GGCGCTTGCATCACCATTTGCTGGGTCTAGGCTACCATATTCAAAATCTGTGTAGTCCATCTGGAGATACAGTGCCATGGTGTTTATTGTGGTTTTTTGTTCACCCATGTGGCTCATCGTGGCTGGGTTGGTCCAGCTCGCTGTTGCTGTTTCTGTATATACGCCATCGCCTGCGCCAGCCGTACCTGCATTCGCGCTAACGGCTTCTTGAAGGAGTAAGCCGCTAGCATTAGCAAAAGAAGAGCAAATAAGTAGAGATAGAATTGATTTTTTCATAGTCATCACAAATATCCAGAGTGAGTCAGCCACACTCTTAAACAGAATTGAAATAGGGAGGAAACCTAACTTGCCTTGGGGAAGACGTATCATCCTTGATACCGTTAGGTTTCCAAATTTGTCAGAGTTATTTAGAGCGCGTGAATAACAAGGGTGATTAGGGCAACGAAGAGTATTAGCTTGCTCTTTGTTCGATGCTCTATATCAATGAAATCACACACTTTATGGAACGTATTCATGCTTATCTACATGCTATATAGGAAGTAGATCTGAGCTTTCATACGAATGATAATGCCGCGAATTACGTTCAAAAAGTTCAAGAATGGGATAGGCTTCTCTGCGTTTACCCATGCAAGCCCAACGGCACCAACAGGAATGTCGTAGCCATCTGGTTCAGCAATTCGTAAGCGAACAAAGTGGTGTTTATTCATCACGTTTTTACCTGTTGTAGCGCGTACATTTGCTTCGCGAGCAAGTAGGGAACCTTGTGATTCACCTGTTGCTTCAACAATGCCTTCAACGTGTGCTTTAAACACTTTCCCCGGATAGATAGCGGTTGAGAATTCAGCTTCTTGGCCTACCTTGATGTTTCTAAACGCTTGGTGGTTTATTCGCATCAATACAAATTTTTCGTCGCTGTACATTTTCAAGCGAGGCATCGCACCAACGAATTGGCCTTCACGAGCCATAAAGTTGGTGACATAACCATCAGTAGGCGCATAAATTTTGGTCTGTGATAGATCCCATTCAGCTTGAGCTAACGAAGCTTGCTTGTTGTTGTGGTCGGATTGCTTACTAACAACAGTAAGTTGAGACTTCTCCATTAGGTTTCTATTTTTATCTGCAGTGATAAGCGCTTTGTCGTACTGAGACTCTAAAATCGAAACTTGGCTTTTCGCGATATCAACCACGGTACGTTGTTGATCAAGGTTGCTTTCAGTGACAGTGTTCTTCACCTTAGAGTTCTGATCTACATAACGCTTCAACGTTCTTTTTTTAAGCGTAAGATCCTTGTTTGCAGCTTTAATCTGATTTTTGATGATTTCAATATCTTCTAGGGAAGATTGATAATTTGTATTGGCGATATTGATATCTTGCACTGCCAGTTTGTAAGCTGTTGCTGCAATGTCGACCTGTGACTTCGCTTTCTCAACGGCAATCACATATGAGTCATCAACAATCTCATAAACTAGATCACCACTTTTGATTGCCTGGTTTGGCTCGATATATAGGCGCTCAATGTTGCCCGTTACTCGAGTTGAGCCAGGTCGTAGCTGAATATGAGGAGATTGAACAACAGAGCCGCCTGATAGATCCATTGGCGCCCAAGTAATTAACCCAACCCATACGAACATCATCCACACGCTACCGCCACCATAGGCAAACATTTTGAATGGAGTTCCCCAAGGAACACCAATTAAACGAAGGAGGTAGATAAAAATAGCCCAAACCGCTAAACCTTCTAACATAGTTATTCTCCAGTTTTTTCAGTGTGAGTAGGTGTTGTATCGTGCCAAATGTGGCGAATACGACGGATGCTTTGCTCGGTATCGACGAAAGCGATAATTACCGCAATCACCCATACCCAGTGCCAGATAAAACCTATCCAGGTGAGTACGGTAACAAGCCCCATTTGGCCGTGTTTCTTTTTATCAGCGTGGTGAATTGGCAATTCGTGGAATTTCCAAAATGCATAAAGCGCCCCTATAACGGTGGCAACGAGTGTTATTCCTGCAACAATGTGTAATCCAGTGTCGAATCCAGTTTCGACGAAAGGCATGCTAATTAAACTCATAAAGCTTCCTAAAAAGGGTAAGTAAAAAATTGAGCTAGAGCCTGTTCACTTGTCGTGAACGTGTATCGAAATGTTACGGAGCTAGGGAGGCGAGGGAATCAGTAAAAATACTGCTCCCACTGATCTGAATAACAAAACCATGATCTAAAGAGGGTTAATTGAGGGGCTAGATATAAAAGAGCCAGACAGGCGTCTGGCTCATAGATGGAATTGAGGTTTAATCGTGACAGGGCTTAATGATGACTACGGTAGGTACGTGCTATGCAGGTGTACGATTGATAATTTTAAGCACTAGATTACCGAAAAACTTTTCACCAAAGATTCGTTGCCCCCAGGCCATTAGCTTAGAATCAAGCGTTGTTTGATAACTTAGCTTGGGGCTTTCATCAAACCCAGCTTTGATCATATTGTTTACGGTCGATTTTGGTGTAGAACCCGAATTGTAAGCATTCTGCAGGAAGTTATGAGACTTATTCACAATGGCATCATATGCCTCTAGCGTAGAGGTTTCTTTCATATCCGATAGCTGAATCGCGTCAAACTCAGTTTGAACGCAACCCGGTTCAATCGTTGAAACATGGATACCAAAGCTTTTCACCTCTTGTGCTAACCCTTTTACCATTCCATTGAGTGCGTGCTTGGATGCCGAGTACCATGAGTTCATACTACTTGAAGCTCGTGCAGCGATAGAGGTTGTGAAAATGATTCTGCCGTGCCCTTGTTTTCGCATATGTGGCAGTACTGCTCTTGCCACACGCGCTGCGCCGTAAACGTTGGTATCAAACTGCTGGTGGACTTTATCTATAGGCGTTTCTTCTACAGGGCCAGCAATAGCATAGCCAGCATTAGCGTAGACAATATCGATAGAACCAAGCTCTTGAATCATGGTGTCGACTAGCGCGTTAACGTCGTCTTCACTTCTCACGTCTGTGCTGAATACACTTGCACCTAATGATTCCAAATCGCGCATGTTGTCTTTACGTCYTGCTGCGCAGTACACGCTGTGGTTTTGTTCTAGTAACCTGATCACTAAATCTTTACCGATACCTGAAGAAGCACCGATARCAAGTACATTCTTATGCGACATATGATCGCTCCAATATATTGTTCTTTAATTTTCTACCGAATTACCATGAAAACATAAATATGAATAATTGATAGTGTGTGAAATGAGTGACCTAATTAAATAAAAGAAATAATTAGGTGAAAATTTAAAATAGAGGATATTAGAGAGAAGGTAATCAGTATAACTACTGCAATTGCGTTAATTGCAGTAGTGAATAATAGATCCGAGATTAATTTTCTATGCCGAGACCGTTTCTTAACGCGAATTGCACTAGTTCTGTGTGGTTTTCAAGGTCGAGCAGGTCGAGCATACGATACTTGTGAGACTCAATAGTTCTGGGGCTTAAGAAGAGTTTTTCTGCACATTGTTTAGCCGTGTAGCCTTGGGCAAGTAAGGTCAGAACGGAGCACTGCTTTTTAGAGAGCAATAGCAGCTTCTCGCCTTCATTGGCGTTTTCAGTATGATCTTGTTTGAGGTTACGAGTCATTGTTGAGTGTTGCCAGTAACATAACCATATGTCGCAGAGTAACTTGAGGCGAGTCATCTGAGTGTCTGATAGTGGTGAAGCGTCGTTGTTAAACTTGGAAAAAGACAGGGCTCCCCAGTTTTGGCCAAACAACTCTAAACGCATAATTCCGTGCCAACGACCGCCTTCCGAATGCAATATTTTCAAGGTGTCGATTCGGTGTTTAACCATCTCTTCTGAAGTAAAACTGTGCCAACGAGCTTTCGAACGCAGCAACTTTAAGTACTCAGTGTAATTACCGGGTAAGAACTTTTCTTTTTGAAGTTCAGGTACACCATCTCTCGATACAGAAACGGTCTTACCATCGTTGAGTAGGATCATAGAGTTTGGAAAAAGAGTGAGTCGATCGATTTCAAACCACTCAAGTGCAGAGCGTGCAACGTGACGAAAGGTTTCATCAAAATGTTTAGGCTGGCAGCTGATCAGCGCCGTTGATTGTTCAATAACTAATTCTTCAAAAGAAATTTTTGATAATTCTTCCATTGCAGATAACAAGCCTCACGTTTATATCTTTATTAATAAACTAGCGCCTTAATAGGAGCAAAGTCAACATTGATAAATAAATGAAATGTTTATCATGCAGCAAAAATAATATCCCTTACCATAAATGTGGTATTAAGC
>NZ_JAKJSW010000167.1:0-9714 GCF_050337375.1 Vibrio makurazakiensis
GTTTTGGAAAGCATGCCCGACAGTTTAATGAATCGGAAATAGTCATCAATTTATTTATGTCTTCCGTTCCTTCCGAATTTATTCGACTGTTTAACAAGGATGTATTCAAGCTTAACGTCATACCTGCAATCAATTTATTTGAACAAACCGGCGAGCCTATTTCTTACGACCATCGCACTCTGTCTGCTCCAGTGAATGCTGACGCGCACAGTGACAATCATATCGAAATCGTAGAAGTTCAAAATGTGTATGAGATTACTCCCAATGGCGAAGTACCACTCGTACCGTTGTTTCGTGAAAAATACTCACAAAATCAAAAGTTTGATTATTGGCAAACCAAAAGAGATCTATTTGGCGATATGAGTATTGCCCTATCTCTTTCACAACCTACAGATATGGAGTTCACTAAACTATTAGGTACGCACCTACTCTGCAGTAATGGCAGACAAGCCTGTGGTGTAGAAGGATCGCTAGAGTGCCTAGAAAGCATTGATTTACCTGGTGAGTTCGCCCCTATTTATCCGCCTTCCGCACCGATATCTCGTGAAGTAGAGCAAGAGATTCACTGGGAGTTTATCAGCTTATTGAACACTAACTTTGCTTCTTTATTACAATCAGACAACCCAGTTGCTAGCTTGAAGCAAATGCTAACTTTATGTAGCAGAAGTCAGGTTTCTTCATCTGAAATTCAAATGATTCACTCTGTTGAATTTAGCTCTCAAGTTTCCGCTATTCGTGTCTTAGGAAAGAATATTTTCTCTCCGGGCACCGAAATAGAAATTACGCTCGATGCTACTCGACCGTACCTTGCTTTTGCTGATGTATTAAATCGCTTCTTTCAGCAATTTTGTAGTTTTGACCGCTATGTCCAAGTGAAGATAAGAATCTACGGCAGAGACGGTATCGCCAAGCAATATACCAAAATTCATGGTAGCCAGTTATGTCTATAACGTTATCTAGGTTTTTAGGAGGGGCAAGTAATGAGTAGTTTTATTCAAGATCTGTCCGCCCAACCTGAACGCTATGAATTCATTCAGGCAATGAGATTATTAGAGAGTGCGCAATCTTCTAGTCGCTCTCCTATCTCGATTGAGCTTAAAGCCGAGGCAATGCCAACAGGTAACCCTCAAGAAATCCAATATTTCTCGTTGAAAGGAAATAAAGCGAAGTTAAGGCTGGCAAAGCAAGCGTTGTCAGGCGTGAAAGGTGTTATTCCCAACTATATTTATGAAGAGCTACTTAGTGCCCTGCATAATGAAGACCATGCATTAAAAGACTTTCTAGATGTCTTCAATCAAAGGCATTTTGAAATAGCTTATCGAGTACAAGCGCAGCGTTGGCTGCTAGTAGAAAGCGAGCAAAATGCGAAGAAAACGGCCTTGCTCAATAATATTGCAGCGCTGAATAATGAACACCACGAGTTCTTTCAGTACTCTTTATTATTGAACCAGCAAAGTCGAAGCCTGACTACATTAAACCAACTTTTAAATGACTACTTCCCCTACACCATCGACGTCTCCTGCCAGAACAGTGAACGACGTCAATTACCTATGGACTCACTAACTCGTTTAGGTTCACAGCGGGGGTTTAACAGTCAATTAGGTCAAGGTTTTTTGTTAGGAAAAACGTGCTTAGCGCATTTTAACAACCTGAACATTTCAGTGACTCCAAAAAGCCAGAGAGAGTTTCATCAAATCCAGCAAGACAACGCACTTGCAAACTCTATGCTGCGATTAACTCAGCATTATTTAAGAGACAACACACCAGTTTCTATATACCTCAGTGTCAAGCGCTCATATTTATCGCGTCCAACACTATCTAGTAATTCATTAATTGCTGCACGGTTAGGTGAAGTTGACTGCCTAGCTCCAGAACAAAACCCCAATCAAACCGTAAAGATTTTGCTTTTGTAGTTCCCTAATACGGCATATGTAGATCAAAGAGATACAAGGAATTAAATATGACACAAGTAACTCTCACAAACTTAGTCGGAAAGCTCTCACCAGATCTCAAGCAAGCGCTTGAAGTATCTGCTGGTGCAGCGATGAACCAAGGTGTCGGTGCTATCGAAACTGAACATTGGATTCTTCAGCTTATTTCTCAAAAAGATGCCAAGCTCATGTCACTGTTTGATTCTCAAAAAATCACAGTAGATACCGTGGTTAACGAGCTATCAAGGAAAATCGCTCAACTCCAGAAAGGCAGTGAAGGCCAGCCAACATTAAGTCATGGTCTTACAGAGCTAGTTAAAGACGCATGGATGATTGCGTCGGTGAATTATGGTCACGGTGAAATTGTCAGCCTACACCTAGTACAAGCATTAATGCAGCAAAACGTATTAGGTGTTACGAACTTACAGCTTGAAAGTCTAAGCAATGTATCTTTAGAGTCTCTACAAGGTCTAATACGTAAGACACCGATTGCTCGTAGCGGCACTTCGACAACTTCAGGTGCAGGAACTGTCGATACAACACCTTCTGGTAACGATGCACTGAGTAAGTACACGGTAAACCTGACTCAACAGGCATTAGATGGCAACATCGACCCGATATCAGGACGTAACTCAGAAGTTAGAAAAGCCATTGATATTCTATGTCGTAAGCGTCAAAACAACCCAATTATGGTCGGTGAACCTGGTGTAGGTAAAACCGCTGTTGTTGAAGGTTTAGCCCTGCGTATTGCTGCAGACGAAGTACCTAGCGCGCTACAAGGTGTTCAAATTCACTCACTTGATCTCGGTTTATTACAAGCAGGTGCAAGTGTCAAAGGTGAATTCGAAAACCGCCTTAAAGACGTAATCAATGAAGTGAAAAGTTCTGAAGTTCCTATCATCGTATTTATAGATGAGGCACATACTCTCATCGGAGCCGGTGGTGCTGCAGGGCAAAACGATGCGGCAAACCTGTTAAAACCAGCGCTAGCGCGTGGTGAATTTAAAACTATCGCCGCCACGACATGGGCTGAATACAAAAAGTACTTTGAAAAAGATCCTGCGCTTACCCGTCGTTTCCAAATCGTCACGATTGAAGAACCGAATGCTGAAGACGCAATGCAAATGTTGCGTGGCGTAGCCGCTTCGTTGCAATCTCATCATGGCGCTTTCATCGCAGAGTCAGCCATCGAAGCCGCTGTAAATCTATCTATTCGTTACTTACCAAGCCGCCAATTACCAGACAAAGCGATTAGTTTGCTTGATACAGCAAGTGCAAGAATTGCCTTAACACAAGGTGCAAAACCTGAGGTTCTTGAAACGCTAGAACAAACTATTCGTTATCAAGAAAATGAGAAATCAGCTCTAGAGAAAGAAGACGCCCTATTTTCTAACAGCGCTGATGAAATTAAAGAGCTAGCGACTGAAATTGAGTCGAATCAAAAATCGCTTGCTGCGTACTACGAACGTTGGGAAAAAGAAGTCGAACTCGTCGAACAAATAAAAACTGTTCAACAAGAAATCACGACCCAGCAAGAACAGGGTGACGTCGAAAAAGAGAAACAGCAACAGCTAGACCAGCTAAGAACAGCGCTTGCGACACTACAAGGCGAAGAGCCTCTTGTTCATGCAATGGTAGACGATAATACCATTGCACAGGTCATTGCTAACTGGACCGGCATTCCTGTCGGAAACATGATGAGCGATGAAATTGCGAAGCTACTAACACTTGAAGATGAGCTTAACACTCGCGTTATTGGCCAAGATGTGGCTAAAAATGAGCTTGCTAAAGCCATCCGTATTTCAAGAGCAGGATTAACCGACAACAGAAAACCTATTGGCGTATTCCTAATGTGTGGCCCAAGTGGCGTGGGTAAAACCGAAACCGCCATGGCACTTGCGGAGCAACTATACGGCGGTAGCAATGACTTAACAGTAATCAACATGACCGAGTTTAAAGAGGAGCATAAGATTTCAATGCTACTTGGCTCCCCTGCCGGCTATGTTGGTTTTGGTGAAGGTGGTGTTTTAACTGAAGCTATTCGCAGAAACCCGTATTCGGTTCTACTTCTAGACGAAATGGAAAAAGCCCACCCAGGCGTGCATGATTTGTTCTATCAAATCTTCGATAAAGGTCATATCAAAGACAGTGAAGGTCGTACTGTCGACTTTAAAAACACCATTATTATCATGACCTCCAATGCGGCAGACCAAGCAATTTGTGATGTTTGCGCCGAGTCTACAGAACGTATTGATAACGATGAACTCCTGGAAGCAATTCGCCCAGATCTTCAGCATTACTTTAAACCAGCGTTTTTAGGTAGAACGACGATCGTGCCTTATTACCCTCTTAATGATGAAGAGCTAGCAAAAATCACAGAAATATCGCTGAATAGAATTAAGAAGAAATTGGCCGAACAGTACCAAGCTTCATTCACATGGGATAAAGAGTTTGTTCAGTTCGTTGTTGACAGAAACACCGACCCAACAACGGGTGGGCGTGCCGTTGAGCAAATCATTAATCGCTCCCTAATGCCTAGATTAGCCGAGGAATGTATTGGTCGTTTGAGCCGTAGTGAACCAATAAGCCAAGTCAGTGTTACGGCAACAAGTAACAGTAAAGACTTCGATTTAACAATTAGCTAAAAGATAGGTTAAGAGTAGATGAACAGCATTATCGATAACGTTAAGTTTTCTTTTATAAACTTGTCTCTTAGAGTCAAGTTAACGTTAGCTATTACGACGGTTTTGCTGTTCTCTATTGCTCTCAATGCCACTTTAAATTATTTCAATTTTGAAAAAAGATTAACTGATACATCAGATTCTATTTATCAAATCGTACTCGATGAAACCGAGAACGATATTAATCAAGCTTTGAGCTTGGGTTTGCCCTTATCCGCCGTTTCTAATATTCAAAATCTGCTTGAGCGACGTGTAAAGTTAGTTGATGGAATTTCTTCTCTTAGCGTAGTTTCGAAGCAAGGAAAGGTTCTCTTTAGTGCATCAGGCGTTAACTCAGACCAACACTCTTCTATAGAGCCGGTAGATAACGCAGCTAACAGCTCAAACAGACGCTTGTCTGTATATCTGACCAATTCATTCGGTTTGATTGAGGGCGAAATTCAACTTTATTACTCAACGGCTGCATTAGCTATGCAGAAGTCTTGGATTCTTAAGCAGCAATTTATTTTCTCAGTCACTTGGATCTGTGTTTCCATATTCATTGCGTTAATAGCCTTAAAACCACTATTGCAAGGCATTGTAGGCCGAGTCAATCAAGCGCGAACTATTCTAGAAAATAACTCCTCCGATGATGAGTTACTTCCCTCTCTGAACCATGCCCATAAGTCATTACAGTCAGTGAACAATGCTACCTGGTTCACCAAACTAAGTTCCAAACAGTTCCCGTTACTCATCATTTCTTTGGCCATAGTATTAACGCTAACCGCCAACTTTGCTGTTTCTTACCAATCTTTAGATAAGTTTTCTAAGATCTACGAAATTAAACTAGAGCAAAAATCGAACCTAATTGGCGACTCTCTAAACACCATGATTAAGCGATTATTGGATGAAGGTGTACCTGTAAATAGACTTCATGGCCTAGAGCAGGAGTTCGCTTTCTATGTCGATAATCACGAAGAAATTCTAGCCATTAACTTCAAAAACGAAGATGGCTTTAACTATCAGTACCCTAGTTCGACAAATCAGCCCGACTCTATCCGTGAGAGTAAATTCACGGTAAACCAAAAAGAGAATATCGAACTAAGCGTGACCACCGATAACAACCTTATCCTCAAGCTCCTTAAGGATAGTGTGATGGATATGCTGACAGTACTCGTCGCTTCTTGCTTAGTCGTGGCGGAGATCATCCTCTTTATGTGTAATTTCATGATCATTTCTCCATGGAACCAAGTAAAGAAAGTCTTCATGATGCTGAATCGAGACGTCGTTAATCACCTTGCTAAAATAACGTCGAAAGATGAGATCGGAAAACTGCTAGAGCTCACCAATCAAGCGATTTGCCGTTTAAAACCAGATCAAAAAACAATACCAATCGATAAACAAGATTTCCGGTTTATCCGCCTGCCTCTATTCTTATTGGTATTTGCTGAAGCGTCTTCCCTAGCCTTCTTCCCTACATTTGTACTGTCTTTGGATAGTTCCGGAGGCTGGATACCAGAGAGTTTAACCACCAGCCTACCGATCTCTCTTTTCATGCTTTGTTGGGCTATCTCTTTACCATTCGCAGGATACTGGTCAGACAAAGTTGGCAGACGTCGTTCACTGATGACAGGGGGAGCAATGACTTCTGTTGGCCTAGTTGCAACAGCATTTGTTCCGTCTATCGAACTGTTACTCGTTACACGTGCTTTTACTGCTGTAGGCTACGGTATTGTTTTCATTTCAGCGCAAGGGTACGTTTCTGATACAACAAACGACAGTAATCGTACAAAAGGTATGGCGACCTTCTTGTCATCCTTTTTCTCCGGCTCATTATGTGGAGCTGCCATAGGAGGGATCCTTGCAGAAAAAATGGGATATTCTGAAACGTTTCTTTTTGCGGGAGCCTTAGCTTTAGTTAGCGTATTGTTAGTGCGTGTCTTCTTTGAGAAGTCATCGTCAAATAACGCAAGTAAACCTGTTAAACTCAGCGATTTCAAACTACTACTCAGCAACAAATATTTCGCGTTGATCACCATATTTAGCGCTATCCCAGCCAAAATTGTTTTAACAGGCTTCCTTTATTATATCTGCCCGGTTTATTTACAGTTTTTAGGTGAAAGCAGTTCGGTTTCAGGGCGCGTTATTATGGCTTACGGCCTAGCCATTATTTTAATCTCACCACTTAGCGCCGTGCTCGTTGACCGTCTCAAAAATAAAATGGCGTTCATCTTTATTGGCGGCTTACTTTCAGCCTTAGCATTACTCAATTTCTATTTCTTCCAAGGCACGCTAGGGCTTCTTCTTATAGTGATTATTATTGGTGTGGCTCATGGGATATGTGTGTCTCCTCAAATCCCTCTTGTCATCGATTTGTTGTCAGGCCAAGGAATCGAAAAAGGTAAAATTATCGGCATATTTAGGCTTACAGAACGCATCGGAAATATCACAGGACCAATGTTGGCAGGGGTTTGTTTGAGTGTGTTTGGCTATGACCAGACAATTATGATTTTTGGAGCCGCTCTACTCGCAAGTTCTTTTAGTCTCATCGCATTTTTCTCAGTATTTTTGAAGTTTGATAAACAAAAACTAGGAGTGCAGTCATGAAGTTAATCGTATTACTGGCCTCCCTACTCTTTATTAGCCCTTTAGCCCTAGCTAATCAAAATTCAGAGAAGCACGTCATCATGTTACTTTGGCGAGGCGTCACAGATGCAGAACAAGGATTCATGGATTACTTGTCCCAAAATTCAAATGTACGTTACACGGTTCTAGATGCGGATAGAAACAAAGAGAAACTAGCTGCTTTCGTTGAACAGGTACAGTATCAACAAGCTGATTTGATCTATACATTTGGCACGACAATTACTCTTAATTTACTCGGTACATATGAGAAACCCAGTGAATTCCGTACCCATAATTCTACACCTGTTGTGTTTAGTATTGTTACCGATCCAATCGGTTCTAAGCTTGTTGAAACGTATGATTCATCAACACAAAATTTCACCGGTGTTAGCCACATAGTGCCGCATGACACCCAGTTTAAAGCCATTGAAAAGCTTAATAACATTTCAACAATTGGGGTTATCTACAACCCAACGGAAAATAACTCCCTTATCACCGCAAATAAGATGATGTTGTTATCGGAAAGTTATAACAAGCGTGTTATTTTATATCCCCTAGAAGTAAATAAAAAAGCATCCAACAGCAACTTAATTTATAACACCGTAAAGCAGATGAAACATGACGGGGTCGATATTGCTTACTTGCCACCCGACTCTTACATCATAGCTAAAGGTGGAGAGGTTGTGTCGAGCTTACATAGCATGGGCATACCAACATTCTCAGCTACGGAAAGTCCGATACGAACTCATGAAGCGCTGTTTGGAATTGTTAGCCGTTACTACAACGTAGGACAATTTGCTGGGTACAAAGCAGAAAAAATATTAAGCGGGATAGAAAGTGCAAGTCACATTCCGATCGAAGCATTAAGCCAGTATTCTTATATTGTAAATATAAAGGYAGCTAAGAAACTTGATTACTACCCTCCAGTATCAATTTTGAAAATTTCCGAAGTAATAGGAAACTCTAATGAAGTTAAATAGAGTAAAAAATTTGAAAATACCACTGGTGGCTACCTTATTATTGGCATCGTGGTCGTTGCCTAGCTACTCACAGATAACCGTGGGGCCATCACGCCTGCTGTTAACGACCCAAGATTGGCCACCCTATCAAAGTTATGAAAATGCTCAAATGCAAGGCATCGCGCTAGACAAGGTAAAATGTGCCTTAGGAAAGATGGGGCAACCATACCAGCTAACCATGACAAGTTGGTCTGATGCACAATTACGTGTCCACAGTGGCAGCCAACACGGTTTTTTCGTCGCAACGCAAACCACAGAACGCGACGAATATGCGACCCTTTCATCACCAATCGCCCAACAAACTTTAAGTTGGTATTTCGGACCTGGCGTTGAACCCAAAATTGATGAGTTGTCAAAGTTAAACCTTAACTTTTCAGCAAAATTTGGCTCCAACAAATGGTTTTGGCTAAAACGCAATGGATTTAACGTAGTTAAACAGCCACGGGATGCTAAAGTGTTACTAAAGCTTTTAAAACAAAGGGAAATTGATATTGTTTTAGAAGATGAGTTGGTATTTCAAAACGAGATTAATGAGGCTTCACTGCCCTCTGACTATTTCCAGTCAGCCGTTTTAGATACGAAGGATATGGGGGTGTATTTTTCCAATAGATTCCTCAAAACCTACTCTGGCTTTTTAGAAAGCTTCAATTCAGCCATATCAAAATGTGAGGAGTAAACATTGTCCATCAGTGTTCACATGATTTCTATTCCAGCTGAAGAGGTTGTTGCCTCGCGTGTCACCTACTTACCCGAAGCAGGTGGCAGTTTAGGACGCTCACCATCTTGTGATGTCGCCTTACCAGATCAAAGCAAAAACATTTCTCGCGTACACAGTGAGTTTTCTCTGACCGAACGTGGTTATGTTATCAAAGACGTTAGCAATAACGGCATGTCTTTGAACGATAAGAAGCTCATTCGAGACAAAGAGTACCTAGTGACTGACGGCGACATCATCAAGGTGGGAAGTTATACCCTCTTAATCAGTCTACTCAACAGTCCGAAAGCAGCTGCACCAGAAACCAGTGATAAGGATGATTCATTTTTGGCAAATTTCGATCTAAAACTCGATGACGGTGATGTGGATTTCCTAGATGATCTTCCAGAGGTCGCTCCGGAAAAATCAAAGCCTTCTTTCTCTTCAGACAACGTTTTAAGTGATGACCCTTTTACTTCCGATCCTTTTGAAGACTTAGACGATGACAAGATTGTGCCAAACGTCGAGATTCATGAAATAAAAAGCCAAGCGGAAACAGTAAAGCCTTCGGATCTTGAGTACTTTCCAGTCAATGTAGAAAGTAATACAAAAATTGAGCAGTCCATCGACAAACTCATTACGCTGACAGAGAAAAATCAGCAGTACTTACAAAACCCTCAGCTCCAACAGAAGGCGTTGTTTGATGCTTTAGAGCAAACGGTCGATCAGTTTCTAAGTCAGCTAGCACCCACGCAGCTTGAGACTCAATTTAGTGAGTATATTCC
>NZ_JAKJSW010000168.1:0-9198 GCF_050337375.1 Vibrio makurazakiensis
TGATAACAGTGCGCTACATTATTCTAAATCGCTAACTTTAGTTCGCTTGAACGAGAAAAAACAAGCGGCTCAAGAAATTGAAATGGCTGCGAACCTTGCTAAAAATAACAGTTACTATTGGTATTTAAATGGGGTGTTGCAAGAGCATTTCGATATAGATAAATCGACAGATGCATTTGAAAAAGCTTATATGATATCGGGCGCGCCAGAGCAGTTATACGCGGTTTGCGATATTTATGTCCGTTACGGAAATAGCAATGCTGATGAATGCTTAGCTGAACTTAGTAAAGTCGCTCCTGAATACATCATTGAACAGTTAAAAGATAAGAAACTGAAAGGTTAAAAAGCGAAGTTAATTAAGAAAACTCAAACGTCCCGACTCTTGAAGATAAGGGGCGTTTTAAACTCATATCATGCCGTTACCACTAGCTGCGTTAAAGTTAGCAGTTCCTCATTCATTCCAAGTTTTTGTATCATAAATACGAGTTCGTATAGGTGTTTATAGCCCAAATTACAGCGCTAAGTCACACTGATGTATTTACCTCTTCGGTAAATTTCTATGACTATCACAGAGTCGACCCATAAACTATTCCACCCTAATTAGAGTTATGGGAGTATGCGAAGAGTCGGTTTCAAAGTATTAACCTCAATATGAAAAGTGGGTTGATACGTGTTGGAGCAGTGTTTTAATTCCCAGCATGGAACTGCGCTGACAAATCAGCGTTTGATATGGGTGTGTCATGGATAGAATCATTCAACTGATCAAGCAAGACCCAGTAAGAGTTCAAGCTCTTGACTGTGTTAAAGGGCTTGACCTACCACAGTGCTATTTGGCCGCCGGATTTGTTCGAAATCTTGTGTGGGACCATTTGCACCACCGTTCAACACCTACACCACTTAATGATGTGGATGTTATCTATTTTGACAGCGATGAAGTCAACGACCAACGTTATTTAGAACTTGAACAGCAGCTTCTTTTAGAGATGCCTCAAGTGAATTGGCAAGTTCGTAATCAGGCAAAAATGCACCTTAGAAATGGTGATGAACCGTATCAAGATGTTGTTGATGCGATGAGCTATTGGCCGGAAAAAGAAACGGCTATAGCAATCCGAAAACTTTCCGACCATCGCTACCAGTGCATCTCACCGTTTGGTTATGAATCGTTATTTGATTTGAACGTGACATACAACCCTAAGCGCAAGCGATTGGAGTTTGAAGAGAGGCTAGAAGCAAAAGGGTGGTTATCGACCTGGCCTAAGCTTAATGTGGTTTATTCCTGACGTCTTTTAGCAACAACTCGTTATAAAGAAAGTTAAATTCCAGCATTTAGAAAAGGGCGCTTTCCACTGATGCACAAAGGCGAATTCAACGCCGTATATACAGTTCAATACATTTAATACACGGAGCGTTTAATGTTAACAAAAGATAATACCGGACTGATCATTGTCGATATTCAAGGGAAACTTTCGACATTAGTACACGATAGTGAAACGGTAATAGCGAATACCATCAAGCTCGTTAAAGGGGCAAAAGCACTTGGCCTGCCTATCATCTGGTTGGAGCAGAACCCAGAACGCTTAGGGCGAACCGTACAAGGCATTAGTGAACTCCTTGATGGAGTAAACCCCATTTCCAAATTTACGTTTAGCGGGTGCTCTGAGAGCGCGTTTAACGAAGCGATAAGCGATGCGAATGTCGACTCATGGTTAGTGTGCGGAATTGAAACGCATATTTGTGTTTATCAGACAGCTAAGACGTTAAAAATCGAAGGGTTTAACGTTGAAGTCGTCAGCGATTGCTGCTCCTCACGTGATCCAGACAATAAGCAATTGGCGTTGAATAAACTACAGGCTGAAGGTGTCGGTATTACAGGGCTTGAAATGTGCTTATATGAACTGGTTGAAGATAGCCGAGCACCAGTCTTTAAAGATATTTTGAATCTTATCAAATAGTAACAATCAGTCTACTTATTCACTTAAAGGTTCGTTTAAAGGTATATATGAAAGAACCACATAAATCCCAACCTTGTAAAACGGCTCAACCTAAATCAAAAGTTCGCATACGGGACTTAAAAGGGTTCGGCCCGAAAAGCGAAGAAATATTTGCACAAATAGACATCTATTCCGTCGATGATTTTATGGCTGCGGATACTTATGAATTGTACGCTCGGCTGAAAGCTAAGGTGAAAGGGACGGGCTTGAACTCTGTTTATGCGATGATCGGTGCTAAAGAAAATATCCACTGGCAGGAAGTCGCACGAACACGAAAAACTGAAATACTATTGCGACTTGATGAGCTTGGGCTCGCACCTAAATAGGAAGCCATATGAATTTATTGAGCGACATTCCGAGCCAATTACCCGATGAGATTTTTGAAGATTTGGTGGCAACCCCGAATGTTCGAATTGAACGAATTTTATCTAAAGGTCATAGCTCTCCAGAGCAAGGTTGGTATGACCAAAGTGAAAACGAATGGGTAATGGTTTTACAAGGAACTGGTACGCTCGTGTTTGAAGATGGTCGCCAAATTGTGCTTAACACTGGGGATTACATTAATATCCCCGCTCATGATAAACATAAAGTTGCTTCTACAGATGAAGAGCAAGTCACGGTGTGGCTAGCCGTATTTTATTAAGGGAACACTATGATTAATTTACGTCGAATGCGTGAAGAAGAATTTCCGGCTTACAGTGAATATTTTATTGAAGACTACAGTCAGGAAATTGCTCGTAACTACGGCCATCCAATCTCTACGGCAATTGAGTTGGCAAGAAAAGATTTAGAAAACAGTTTTCCAAATGGTTATGAGTTAAACGGGCACGAGTTACTGTGTATTGAATTGAAAGACAGTGATGAGAAAAATGCAGTAGGTTACCTTTGGCATTCTGTTAATACTAACGATAACTCGACTTTCATTTATGATTTTTACATCGCTGATTCTTTCCGAGGGCAGGGGCTAGGTAAACTGGCGATGCAGTATTTGGAAGACCAACTTCAGGCTAAAGGCATTGAACAGGTTAAGTTACGAGTCGCTTATCAAAACACCAGAGCATTGAAGTTGTATCAAGAGACTGGTTTTTCGATCACAGGCTTTAATATGTCAAAAAGCTTGGTTTAAATTAGCCTTTACAACAAACGACTCACTAGGATAAAAAATGAAATTTATTTGGTTAAAGGTGCTAATTACTGTGCTCGTGTTTGCTGGCCTATTCGGTGTGGTTTACTACAAGGTTGCCAGCGGTACGATGTAGCTAAATAGCTAAATAGCTAAATAGCTAAATAGCTAAATAGYTAAATAGCTAAACAAGTTCGTACAAGCCAGTGTGATTAGCACTTAAAGCTATTCAATCAGCCGTTTTAAGTGTTCTTGAAGCCAGTTTAGTGCTGGCCCTTGAGGCTTACTTTTTGAAGTAACTAAATCAACGGGAGGACACCAAGTTTTATGATCARAGGAAATGTCGATTTCAACTAATTTCCCATTCTTAATATCTTCTTCGACTAGATGACTCGGGATATACGCCCAACCTAAATTGCTATGTATCAGCAGTTCTTTAATTGAATTGAAATTATTTGACCACCAAATCTTACTGGCAAGCATAGGGAACTGTTCTAACGATTCCTCACCATAGCCTCTCAACATTAATTGACGGTGAACGACGAGTTCTTTTGTTCCTACTTTTCCAGCCTTAGCGAGTGCGTGGTTAGGGTGGCAGACTGAGCGAAATGGCAAGTTGCCAATAAAACACGGCTCAATATTTTGGTCGAATTTCAGTTTGGTAAACATCAGCCCAATATCAGCACGCTCGTCACTAATTAAGGGGATGACATCGGTACTTGCCACAGCCATTAACTCAATTTCTGTTGCTGGAAACTGTTCGCTAAACTCACTCAGTATTGTTGATAAAGAAGGCATCAGCAGCGAGTCATCGAAGGCGATCTTAATCATGTCTTCTTCGTTATTATTCAACGATTGTACAGACACATTCAGTTCTTCGACTTGCAGAACAATCGCTCTCGCTTGCTTGAATATTTGTTTACCTTGTTTGGTCAGAGTCGGTTTGCGTGTCGATCTGTCAAAGAGTTGAACATTGAAATCGATCTCCAGGTTATTTATCCCCTGGCTTACCGCAGATTGGACTTTGCCTAACTTTCTAGCGCTGGCAGAAAAAGAACCTAACTCTACCGCTTCAACAAACATCCTAAGTTGCTCAATATTATACATATCACTTTTACTGATGGTTACTATCTTTATTTAATCATAAATCAAGATAGTATCGTTCTCAAATCAACAGAGAGAGTTTATGTATGTCTCATAAAGAACGAATTTTGCACATGGTGCTTTTTGAGCTGGTGGCCTTAATTTTAATGGCTTCGTTAGCAACCCTAATTACAGGGAATGATGCATCTAAAATGGCTGGCCTTGCTATTACATTGTCGTTAATCGCGATGGGCTGGAACTACGTTTACAACTATGGGTATGACAAGGTTTTTGGTGCAGACCGAAGTGTAAGAACGCCTAAAACTAGGATCTTACATGGCTTAGGGTTTGAACTGGGCATGATGCTGATTTCGTTCCCTGTTTTAATGTGGACACTGCAAATGGACTTTTGGACAGTACTAGTGATGGATATTGGTGTGGTGATTTTCTTTGTTTTGTACGCTATTGGTTTTAACTGGGCTTACGACTCAATTAGAGGAAAGCTTCTGGTTCCAGCTAGTAATTAACAACCAAGCTTAAGAAAGGTAAAAAGCCGCTTATGCTAACGACGTTGGCAGGTAGTACAACCTCGGCAAGCAGATCGTGTTAGGCGGTCTAGCTTGCTTCTTTGAACTTTGCAGTAGGCGTTTTTTAATGCGCGTCTCGCTGAAAACCAATCGTCGGGCTTGGTCAGTAGTAAGTAGCCGTTAAATCTCTTTATCAGTTCAGTCCGATTCTGAGCTATGAATTTGCTATCAAAGCCAATATCAAAATGATCAAGTGCTTGCTCTATTGATGTGAACTTCGAGATTTGTTCCAGGATGTGTGGCTTTGTCATAAAAGGAAATGCAAAAGGGCGATGACTAGATATTACGGAGTTCTATTTTCGAGGCTTTGATTTAGGCCAATAATAACTTTGGTTCACTCTGGATTTCTAAAACCCTTCAAACTCATCGAAGGCTGCTCTGGCTTCTGCCATCGTGCAATTGGCTTTGTAGCAGAGCTCAGATAATGAAACTGTTGGGTCTTCCTGAATATAAGACAGTACTGAACGTTGGTTGAGTTCTGCGACTTTTGAACAAAAGCCCACTTCGTCCATATCGAACCTTTTACTCAACCATGAATTCATTTGAGTCGCTATTCTTTTAGAACTAGGGCTTTTAGCGAAGTGACTTTGATTGAGAATTTGAAACTGAAGAGTGTTTAACTGCTTTAGTGAACCCACCAAATGAAAGTGCTTATTGTGTGCTTTTCTTCTTACGTCGATGTCGTATTTTTCACACTCAAGAACTAAAGCCAAACGTTCCATCTTGTCGAGCGTATCGGCAATATTTTTAATGGGATAAGTGATTTGACCTTCGGCATTTTGTTGTTGGGTGATTTCGCCTTTTAGTGTGTCGTAAAAGCGATCCCATTTACGGCAACGTTTAGCATCTCGAATACTATCGATGAAGACCAAACTCAATACCAAGTTGTCGTATTCACCAGTGAGTTGATAATTTCGGCTTCTACCGACACGTTGTATTTTGCAATCAACCAAAGCGATGGCTTCATTAATCTCTTTAATGCCGTCAGTTTTAATTTTTTGTGCGAGAGAGAGTATGGGAATGCTGATGACAGGTTTCATGGGAATGGCTGTAATTGGTATCGAGGTTGTGGAATAGTTTAACACAACCTCTGTTTATTGGTGGTGGACTTACGTGTAAACCTAGCTCACTGATTGTTTATGATGTGCCGCTAGTTGTTGATATAAGACATCTTTTAAAGCCATTCGTTGCTGTTTTAACTCATGCATATTGGTGTCATCGATTGGGCTCCCAGACACTTCAAGCTGACGAATGTCGTAATCTAGTTCATGGTACTTTTGCATATCAGCTTTGAATGTTGGGTCGTCATGATTAAGTTGGACGATGTCCATTTTAAAGTCAGGAAAATCGATGATAAAAGCATGGTTTTCATTAAGCATGGGCGCTTCCTTCTTGAACTGATTAGTCTTAACTATAGAGTTATCGTTCTTAAAAAAATGTGGCTTATTTCCCATTATGAGCGATGTTTAATAATCGAATTGTAATTGCTAGAAGAGGAGAGGGCGAGAAAGCTGAAACCGCAATCGAAAGCTGTAGAAATAGCGTTTGTTTGAAAATCTACTCGCTAACAAATAAAAGACCCATTACCATATATACATCATGAATTTAAAGAAGATTAACCTATGTCCTTTCCTCCTTGTCCTCAATGCCAATCTGCATTTGTTTACCCAGACCAAGACCAGTTAATTTGCCCTGAATGTGCCTATGAATGGAGCCCAGTAGAAGAAGCTGAAGAGAAAGCGCTACGAGCAGTCAAAGACGTGAATGGTGCTGTACTGGAAGAAGGCGATAAAGTTACTATCATCAAAGACTTGAAAGTAAAAGGCAGCTCAACAGTAATTAAAATTGGCTCAAAGGCTGTTATTAAGCGCATTACAGAAGGGAAAGATCACCAATTGGACTGCAGAATTGATGGTGTCGGTGAAATGATGGTGACATCAAAGTACGTGAAGAAAGCTTAATTGGCGCTGGGGGATTCGCTTTTCTACGACTTATAGTCTGATTTGATGAAACGGAATAACCCCCTATTACTTAAAGGTGAGAACACATAGTGTAAACCCTCAACAATCGGTATCTGTGCCATCAGGAACCAGACCGAGACTTTCGCTTGGGATAACTGTTTCAAAGCTTGCGAATTCAATGAGCCCACTATCACCTAAAAATGATAATAGTGAAATAAATTGGAAATCAAGATCTACCGCTTTCGCTCTTACAAATCGTACGTCTTCAGAGCTAGGGGCTGCTAAAACCGTTCCGCTTTCATCTAAGTAATCTATCTCGATATTTTCATTCTCAATGATCGAAACATAACTATTATTTGAAACATAATCTTTTATTCCGCTATCCGAAATTTGGCATACAGAGGCCATGCGTGCAGCGGTACGTACTGCATCATTAACCGCTTGCATCGAATACATAAAGTATCCCAGCGATACGATTGAGAGCAAAACCAACATCAAAAAGGAAGATGTGATGGTAAATTCAATAATGGTGATACCCGATGTCTTTTTCATTGGACAATCCTCATTACTGTCGACGCACTCATAGGAACCTCTAAAGAGAATTCAGTCCCTGGAATTTTAGACATAAATTTTGGTTGAAACGTATACTCGCCTGATACCGTCACAAATAAATTATCTTCACAGCTGACAGTAATGTCGCTTGTTTCCCAGTCAGTCAGAAGCGCTGAGCCTCCAGCACTGAGATCGCCGTAAACAACAAGGTCTTTAATATTCCCTGATTCTGCTATTATTGGGTTGCAGCCTGAAGCGCCAGATTGAGTTGTAGCATAACGAGCTCCAACCCTGACAGCTTTATTTAGGGTATTCATTTCTATAAAAATTCTGGCGACTTCCATCACACCGACCAGCAGCATCATTAATACTGGAATGCCTATGACGAGTTCTACTGCAGCAAAGCCAGTTTGTTTTTTTAGCTTCATGAGCCACCGCCAACAGAGTTAGGATCTTTAAATAAAACAATACGGCTTATACCTGTATCTGTATTTGAGGCTCCACCATCCGTCACCGTGCATATCTCTATAAATTCACCAAAAATACTTTGTTGGCCTTTCTTTCCTTTAGAGCTGGAAGATGAATATCTCTGACTCATGAAAAAGCAGCCGATACTTGTTACGGTAAATTCTATTTTACCGCCAGATTTAGATGCCGAGTCGCAATCCAAAATAGGGACAGGAAGCACTCTACGCCACGCTACAGCAGAGCTAGATATACAGTTCGAATCTTCTAAACAATCATTTGTGGTGGTTGCGTAATCTGTATAGCTCCACTTATCGACATCGGCTAAAGCGTTATACGCATCAATGTTATCCGTTGTAATCGCAGGGCTTGGCTCTGTTGTTGATATATCCGGTGGGTAATAAACACTGTCGACGGTTCCACCATCAAACCGTGTATCGATACTGGTTGTTGGCCCTACTGCATTGCCTGGCTCCGAATCAATATCGTCGCCGACAGACACTACAACTGTGTTTTTTCCGACTAAGGCATCACTGACGGATGACTTACCACTACCAACGTCCAATAGATGAAAATTACCCGCACCAAGCCCATCAGGATCATCAGATTGGCTGCCGGTTTTTATTTCATAAACCTTTCCTACTTCGTAGCCTGAAGGCCCGACATCATTTCCTTCACACATGCCTATTGGTAGTATGTTAGAGGTTCCGTCAATAAATACAGGGCCGGCTACTGCGCTGGCTGAAACTTCTTTAGACAGCCCAAATATTTGAAGGAAAAAGTCAGTGAGCGCTAAATCTGTAACCTGAACCCGAACGTAAATTCTATCTGACGTTGATGCTGGAAAGGTGGTTGAAAAGCCGCTATTTGGCGTGTCCGAGTATTCGATGTCCAACAAATTCAGGCTGCTGCCATCTTCTGTTGCAGACAATTCGATTTCTGTATTTCCTGGTGCAGCGAGCACTTTATTATATGCAGCCACAACCGCTGAGTGAGTGTCGGCTGATTCATAAGTTCGGTTTGCCACTGTGGCACCAGCGAGTGCGATGGTGTCGACAGCATTTTGTAAGCGAGTTTTATTAACGACTAGGTGTGATACATCAACAGATAGCGCAGCAATTCCGATGAACACAGCCATGCTCATCGTAATCAAAACTAATGTGAGCCCGCGTTGTTTTTGGGGCCAATGATAGGGGGTTCTACGCTTCATGCTAGGTACCCTTTTTGTAGATCCAACCTAACCTGTTGATTAGGCGATAGACATTTAATTCCCATATTAACTATAGACAATCACATCAATACTGACCAATTATCTAAGCAATAGGGTCTAGTTTTATTGGACTAGAGTTTAAAAGCTATAATGAATACTGAAATCAATAGCTGGTTAAGGT
Organism: Vibrio makurazakiensis; assembly: GCF_050337375.1. Classification (NCBI taxonomy): domain Bacteria; kingdom Pseudomonadati; phylum Pseudomonadota; class Gammaproteobacteria; order Vibrionales; family Vibrionaceae; genus Vibrio; species Vibrio makurazakiensis. Next base: position 9,154 of record NZ_JAKJSW010000168.1, read on the forward strand.
TTGAGTGTAGAGCGAGAGGTATTTCAGTACGTTGAAGTATAGATT
>NZ_JAKJSW010000169.1:0-9149 GCF_050337375.1 Vibrio makurazakiensis
ATAATATCGTACAACTTAGACAAAGAGTGGAACATTTGCTTTGCACTGCCTCCAGGGAAGTCTGCACGTCCAGTACCATGATGGAACAGTGAGTCTCCAAYAAAAATCGCATCACCAACTTTATAAGTGAGATCGGCAGGTGTGTGACCAGGTGTACTGATCACTTCCAAATCAGACTCACCAAAACCAAGATGTTCGTGATCCAGCAGATAATTTTCGAACTCGTACATTTCATCTAAGGCTAGATCGTCTTTCCAAGTGGAATAGACTTCTTTTACGGCATCAGAAACGTGAATCGCAACCCCAAGCTTTTCACTTAAGTAAAACGAACCCGTTAAGTGATCGGCGTGAATATGGGTTTCGAGTATTGCTGTAACTTTAAGATTAGACGTTTCAACATAGTCCAATATCATCTCTGCGGATTGAAAAGTCACCTCTCCCGTAGATTCATTGTAGTCAGCAACAGGGTCAATAATAATCGTTTCTTTAGATGCAACATCAGAAACCACGTAACTGATCGTGCCTGAGACTGGATGGAAAAAGTGCTGAACTTTTTGCTTAACCATAAACATCCCCCCAACGTGATACTTAATCGTTAATGCGTAGATATAGCTCGCAGTGCTACATTAGTATAGGTAGAGAGAATGGAGTTTGTGAAGTGAGAAAGGGCATCTCACTTCTAAAATAATTACAGAGGAGTTAGTCGTGTCAGCTAACCATTAGTCGGTAGATTCAAGGGGCTCGCATTCAACCCAATAACGGGCTATTGGGGAAGGAAAAACCTTTCCTTGAATAACTTTGTCTAGAACACCCTTGTTCGCTTCAATCACCTTTCTCGAAGCCACATTGTCTTCATCTGCGGTGATAAGTACCTGTTTTAGCCCCAGTAGTTTTGCTTCTTTCAAAGCCAATCGCAACATGTGCTTGCCGAACCCACGTCGACGATAACTTGGCGCGATGTCATACCCAATATGTCCAGCTTCCAAAGACAAAAACTCATTATCTATATTATGACGCACGCGTATAACGCCAGCGACATCATCGGTGTCAGTGAGTAGCCAAAAGTGGCTACATGGCACGTAAAACTTCGGTAAATTGATGCCTAGCGCTTGATTGTTAAGCGACTTCACATAGTAGCTAAAGCTCACACATGCTTCAGAGTAAAATTTCGCATTCTCGGGATCATTAATAGTAAAATCGTCGACGAATCTAAGAAATGCGGTTTGATAACATTCCGCTGGTGACACTAATTTCATCTGATCGTCCCTAGTCAATGTACTTCTTGAATTCACAGTAACATCAATTTAATAAAATAAATGCCGCTCATTACATAACTTACGAAGAGAAACGCCCTAACGGTACTTCGAAAGGGCGCTTTATGATTTGATATTGTAATTCTAATACACAGATCACTAAATGCATTCACTTAGAGTGAAACATTATTTATAATTCAATCAGTTATAAGTCTACAATTTCATTACCGCTCTTTATGTTATTTGCAAACGCATCAATATTATTGATTGTCGTGGTGGCGATGTTGTTTAGCGCATCTTTAGTCAAAAACGCTTGGTGACCCGTGAATAATACATTGTGGCAAGCCGATAAACGACGGAACACATCATCGACAATCACATCGTTGGATTTGTCTTGGAAAAACAATTCTTTTTCATTGTCGTAAACATCTAAGCCAAGTGCGCCAATTTTCCCTTTCTTCAAAAATTCAATCGCCGCAGTAGAATCCAGTAATTCACCACGACTGGTATTTACTATCATCACACCATCTTTCATCTTGTTGAATGCTGTTTCATCCAACAGGTGATAATTTTCTTTGCTCATTGGACAGTGCAAAGAAATCACGTCAGATCGGCTATATAGTTCATCAAGATCGCAATACTCGGCACCAAGCTCTTTGGCAATATCGCTTGGGTAAGGGTCAAAACAAAGAATGTTCATCCCTAAACCTTTAAGAATACGCATGGTCGCGATACCGATCTTCCCAGAACCGATAACACCTACAGTTTTGCCGTGGAAGTTAAAGCCAACAAGGCCTTCTAAGGAGAAGTTAGCATCACGCGTTCTTTGGTACGCTTTGTGCAGTTTACGGTTCAAACACATCATCATACCGACGGTGTGCTCCGCCACCGATTCAGGTGAATATGCAGGAACACGTACCACCTGAATACCAAGCTCTTTTGCGGCTTCGATATCAACCTTATCGAAACCAGCACAACGCATCGCAATAAGTCGAGTTCCACCTCGATGAAGTTTTTCTAAAACCGGTTGTGACAAATCATCATTAACGAAAGCGCAGACTACTTCGCACTGATAAGCCATCTTGGCTGTTTTCCTTGTCAATCTGAAATCATGAAAATGAAACTCTGCTGATAAATCCCTTTCGATACTATTAAACGATTTTTCGTCGTAAGATTTTGAGCTAAAAAATGCAATATTGAGCATGACTTCCTCTCTGAAATTGGAGGTTTATTAGGACATGACTTGTCCAATTATYAGAGTTTCAGTGTGCAAGACAACGATCACAAAGTCTATGTAAATGACCGTATTATCGTTTAAGTTTCCATCAGTTAAGACTGAATCATTTCACTATTTGCTGATACCCTTACCCACTTAACGGGTACTAAACATCTTTTTACTTTGCGTATCTTTATGAGACCAAAAATTAATATTGAATTGAGCGTCATCACTAAGCTCTACACGGTGCCAATATTGAGGTGGACTCGTCGCAAACTGCCCAGCCTTAATCACCACCACAGATTCTGGTTCAGTTGATGCTGAATTTTCGAACCCATAGAAAGTCACCTCCCCTTCCATCACGCAAATCTGTCCAAATACGCCTTCTGCGGTGTTGTGATGCTTTAATAATGCGGCTGGGATGTTCTCTTTAGTAAAGAACGGTGTCGAACGCTGAATTCTCCAATCAGCTGGAATTCTTAAATGACTCATAATCTTCTCTCTTCGATTAATGAAGCGCTCCTTGCAACAACAATCCTATTTTGGCCGATATCATTACCAATAATTTTCACTGCTAAAGTGACCAGGCTTTTTTCTTAAATGCTTGGTGAACCCGAGTTGCTTGAGCGCTTCACTCGTGTCTCGAACCATTGCTGGATTTCCACACAAGTAGAAGAAAGAGCGTTCTTGACTGAAATCGAGCTGCGCTGCTCTTTGCAGTTCGCCTCTAAGTAACAAGTCTGGGATTCGTCCCCGTAAACTTCCGGAGGTAGGTTCTCTAGAAACAACTGGCACATAATGAAGTTTTCCTTCTAATAAACGATCAAGCTTTTCGATACGGTCGGTATAAGTAAGGTCCGTTTTTTGTCTTACTGCATGAACCAAAACGACCTGTCTAAAGCGTCGGCTTTCAACTAACTCTTCCAACATCGCGAGGAACGGGCCAACGGCTGTTCCTGTAGATAGCATCCAAAGTTCTTCGACATGTTTGGGGATTTCTTGCAGTGTCATAAAGCCACTAGGGGCTTTACCGACATACACATCATCACCAACCTCTAACGTATGCAATTTAGGAGATAACTGCCCTAGTTGGTCTTTGATAATCAAAAACTCTAACGTTGGCTCTACAGGTTCTTTAACAGGCGCATTCACCATCGAGTAAGCTCGCCGCACAAAATCATCACCTTCAGGCAAAGCCAACTTAGTAAATTGCCCCGCGATATAATCGGCAACAGGTGCCTGCACATATAAAGTAAAGAGCTGCTCGTTCCAATCCACTTTTTTCGTTACTTTTCCTAGAACCAAACCATGTGGGACTTCGGGCATGTTGTCATCCTTATCGCTGTGAATGAATCACTACCCTAAGCATAGCATTTACCATGCCACTAACGAGAATGGTTATCAGTCAATGCCCAACAATAATACTCACCCCAATTTAAGTCAAAAAGACACACAAAAAAGGTGTCAAATTGACACTGTGAGTTTATTTTTACTCATAAGTTCGGTGAAATTAACCCAGTGGAATAGAGCGAGAGAAACGAGGAAAGCGAATAAAATTGCTTAGCAGAAAGGATTCAAAATTCTTATCCAGAAAACAAAAACGGCCCGAATATTCATTCGAGCCGTAAAAACGTTTGTTTAACTATGAGTCGGTAATTAAAGCTTATCGACCGTTGCCCAAACCGCTGCTACCGTATCGTGGCCAAAAGTAACACTTCGCTCAGGAGACCAGCCATAAAGCTCGTCAGCACAAATGATATGATCTTTAAACGGCATCTCAACGGTGTAAGACAAGCACTTAAACTGCTCAGCGACCCAATTAGAGCCGACCGTTAGGTTAGCTTTGCCTGGTTCATCTTTGTCATAGCCGATTTCATCTTGAAATTCAGGGGTAATCGTTAGCAATGCTTGCTTAAACGTGTTTTCAAGATCAGCAATACGAGCGTCGTATGATGGGATACCTTCACTACCCGCAACGAAGTTATATGGGATAGCCTCGTCACCGTGAATATCAAGGAACATATCAACGCCAGTTTCTAACATTTTCTCACGAACAAGGAAAACTTCAGGGCTGCGTTCCATTGATGGTGTTTGCCATTCACGGTTCAAGTTAACCCCTGCCGCGTTATGACGTAAGTGACCACGAATACTGCCATCTGGGTTCATGTTCGGCACAACTCGGAACACCGCTTTATCAAGAATAGAGCGGCCAACTGTGTCAGTGTCGTCAAGTAAGCGCTGTAGGAAACCTTCGATGAACCATTCAGCCATTGTCTCGCCAGGGTGCTGACGACCAATTACCCAAATGTTCTTTTTGCCTTCAGCAGGCTCACCAATAGTAAGTAGACTCATATCGTTGCCGTCTAACGTCGCACCTAGAGTTTCTAGTTCGCAGCTGTAATGAGTTTGCGCTGTGTGCAACAAGTCTTGGTGGCGATCGTACGAATAAGGAGCGAAATATGYGAAGTACATTGAACGGTACTCTGGCACAGCATTAAAGCTAAGAACATCGCCATCAAATTCAGCAGGAATGCGGAACCACTCCTCACGGTCGTAAGAAACAACGACGTCGTAATCAGTCCAACCTTCAGGGTAAGCAGAAGCCGCTAGGCCTGAAATTTGAAATTTGTGCTGTAAATGAGGTTCAGATTCCAAACGGAAATGAAACCATTGAGCGCAATCAGTTTGATTGTCTGCTGGAATGGTCAACTGAATGTTATCTGGTGCATCTGCTGAGACTATTTGAATGTTACCGCTTTCGAAATTGCTGAAGATTTTCATTGTTATCTTTTCTTTGTATAGGACTAGATCGTGAGACTAGCACGGTTCTACAAAAATGCTGTAAAACACGGAAAACTTAATGTTAATTTTTGTTAAATAGTCCAACAATATTCAGCCAGCGTTTAATACAACTCAGGGCTATCAAGTCATATAATGCATCTGAGTCAAAATAGACGTTGGTGTCGCAAGCGGGATCAAGTAGTATGCCCCGCTAGCCATTTTACTTTAGAAACCTATGACCATAGATATCGTCACCCTGCCAACGAAACCAGAAATCACCTGCGCAAATTGCCAAGCTTGCTGCTGCCGTTTGGAAGTCATGATATTTACTGATACTGGTGTTCCTGAAAAGTACATTTTAAGGGATGAGGATGGTGGTGAAGTGATGGAGCGCCTTGATGACGGCTGGTGTGCCGCGCTCGACCGCGACACTCTAATGTGTTCTATCTATGAAAACCGACCATGGATCTGCCGTGAGTTCGAAATGGGCTCTTATTCTTGTGAAGAAGAACGCGCAGAACACGGCATCGATTAATAAGTAATGAAGTAAGAACTTCGCATATATAAGTCTGCAACTCAATGAGCGAAGTAAGTGACGTTATTCTTCATTTTCGATTTCACTCATTGCAAACTTGATCTCTTCTGATGAAAAGCCTTTCCGAGTAAGCATCGCGTATGCTTTATTGCGCTCTTTGTAATCAGAAATGTCATACCCTTTCTTTTGCAATTGTTCTAGGCAAGAAGCATAAAAGTCGATTGTTCCTTCTCGAGATGCCCGCTCTACAATCGTATCCAGCTCAGTTATGTCGATTTTACGTTGACGTAGCTCCTGACGAATAACCGTCAGCCCCTTACCTTTCCGTGCGTACTTTAACACCTCTTTTTCAAGATCCGCCTTTTCTGCTTTGATCTCTAAGTTGGATTGAAGCTCTGAGGCCTTAGGGTGTTGTGCAATCGCTTCTTTAACCTGCTGATAAGTAAAACCACGTTTTTGTAATGCAGCAAAGAGCTTTTCTTTACTCATAGAAAACGATTGATAGTAGTTATTGACCCTATCGATCAGCAACGTTTGTTCATCAATCTGCTTATCTTGTTTTACCTGAGAAATCGCATCATGAATAATACTTTCACTGATACCTTTCTTCTTCAGTTTTTCGATAATGTAACCTGAGCCGAACTCACCAAAAAATGCTCGTTCAGTAAAGTGCAATGCGAAATCTTGATCCGACTTTATGTAACCGTAGCTACGCAAGCTCGCAAGCGTCTCATCTATCCAATCTTGATTGTCCGTTTTAACTCTCAACTTAGCTAATAACTCATTCTCCGTCATATCACGCTGTTCTAAATGCCACATTGCAGAGTTCATGACACTTTCTATTCGAGTCGCCTTTCTTACTTTATTTTGCGCTGAGTCCACAGAGCCACTGCCTTATTAAAGAGATTACAACGACCTAGCTTACACAAGATACTTTCATTTAATAAATCTATTTCATCTGAATTGCACTTTTTTTTGACAAGACATTTTATACATTGAGGCTAAATCAATAAGGAAATCAATATGAAAAAATTATTTTTAGCGTCACTTATTACGGCTTCATTTTCAGTTTCTGCCGCAAATGTTGCTACAGAAAGCAGTGCACAAAACATTCAAGGTCACCAAAACTTCCGTGGTGCTGAGGCTGTCGTTTCAGGACAAGAAAATTGGTATAGAGAACTTCGCCTTGATAGCTGGCAAGATATGGGGGTCTCATCACAAGAACYTACCGACGTTCTTTCTCGTATCAAGAGTGATTCAGCTTTACGAGACTCAGCGAATAAAAATACTCAAGGCCATTGGACATTTGAATTTTCAAACCAAGCTGAGCTATTTAACGAACGGGCGCAAAACCAACCTAGTGACCTTGCCGCTAAAAGCTATCAAAAAGCCGCTACAATGTGGATGATTGCGAGCTACCCTAATCTACACCAAGAAAATGAATTACAGGCTTTAAGTAAATCGGTAGATGCTTATATCAAAGCGGCTACAGCGCGAGGTGAGAATGTAGAAAAAGTATCCATGCCTCTTAAACAAGGTGGTGAGATTACAGGTATTTTACACTTACCAAAAAAATCAGAGAACGCACCTGTTGTTTTATGGACTGGTGGTGTCGATAAAACCTTAGTTGAGCACCACTACGACCTAAAAGATACCGTTAACAATGGCTCAGCGGTTCTAACATTTGATATGCCGGGTGCGGGTTTAAACAATACCATTGTGATGGAATTAGGACATGAGACACAAGCTCATGATGCTGCTCTGGCTTACGTGAAGCAAGACTCCCGTATTGATAGCTCTCGTGTTGCTGTGCTATCACAATCTGGTGCCGGTATTCCACTCATAGAGTTTGCGATCCAACAGCCAGAACTAAAGGCAATTGTCGCTCGTTGTGCTGTAGTAGACGGTGTTTTAACAAAGCCATTYCTATTTCCTGAGCTACCGCTAATGACTTCTCAATCTTTCGGTAAGCGCATAGGAGCTGACATCAACGATTTAGGATCCTTTGGTGAATTAACTGTTCCACTTTCATTGAAAACGAAAGGTTATTTTGATGGCGAACCTCGCATGGACACACCAATGCTAGTCATCAACACCTCTGGCGACATGGTGGCATCAGCCGAAGATATGAAGAAAACGGCTGCACTTTCGACTAAGGGTATCGTAGAGTTCCACGGTACAGATGGACACTGCCCTGAAGGACAAGCTGCGGTAGATTCGATAACCAACTTCATTTCTGCAAATATCTAAACGAAAAGCACATCAACGTTCAGAAATGCCCTCTTTCTACGGGCATTTCTTTCCTAATTAGCCACCCACATCTCAAGCTTTGGCATTCCAAATTAATTCCCTCAACGTCCATTAATAAAGCGTATGCGAGTGATTTTTGCATAATAAATATGAATTAAACTATGGATTATAGCGCATATCATACCTATACTACCGCGCAATCGTTTACGTAGTTGAGGTGGATTGATGTTGTACGCTGTAGGTACCAACCTGATAACAAGAATTTCTGGAAACCAATACATTAGTGGTGTGTGTAATGTATTTATCATGTTGCTGCCGGTGTCTCTGATTTCTGCATTCTGTATGCTTATTGGTAATGCAGCCTCCTACTTAGACTTTAATGTTGTAAGTCAAAAGCTACACCATGTCAGTTCATTGGTTTGGCAACTGTTTCCCATACTTCTTATCGCCTATTTCTCGCAGTTTCTTTCATGCATTCATAAAGTAGAAAAAATAGCCGTGATGACACCTTCTATGGTGATCTACTTCATTGTTAGCTATCAATGGGAGTTACTAAAAGTAGGAACCGTAATTCCAACGAACTACCCTCTCGCTATCCTCGTTCCTTTAGCGGTAAGCTTTTGTTTGAAAAAAACAAAACACATTACGCCACGAATGGACAGTAGCTTGCCAAATATCGTCGAGAAGTCGATCAATATGCTTCTATCATGCTGTGTATTAGTACTGACGTTTTCTGTTAGCAGCTATTTTTTAAGGAATGTGGTATTCGCAGATTTTGATATCACTAGCGTGTTACCTCACCTAGACCCGACTTCACTGAGTGATGGTTTGCTATACGAACTCGCTCGTAATCTTTTCTGGGCGATAGGCATAAATGGCCACATAATTCTGGCGTCGTATAAAACTGAGAGCTACCACCTAACGATCGAGCTCATTGAGCAACACCAAACGCTGGGTACACCATTACCTATTTTAACCAGTAACTTTTACGATTTTTATGCAGGGCTTGGTGGCGCAGGGAACACACTAAGTTTAGTCATATGCATGATTATTTGTAGTAAACGCCCTATCTATAAAAAGTTCGGTATTGCTGTGTTGATTTTGAGTATTTTTA